>JAAXUL010001450.1 GCA_013336035.1 Chloroflexales bacterium | reverse complement strand
CATGGGACACCCTGGCGATGATGATCGCGGCGGCCATGGCCGTGCTCGCGCTCCTGCCTTCGCTCGGCGGCGGGCGCGCCGTGGCCCAGCGCGGCGTCGCGCCCGGGCGGGCGGACTAGTGGCCTGACGACCCTGCTGTGAGGGAGGGTTGACGCGGGGAGGGCCGAGCCCTCCCCGCGCCCATCCCGGCTCGGCAAATATGCCTGGACAGAAGCTACAGCTCGCGCAGCACCCACGGCAGCGCCGCGAGGGTGCGGGTCTGTAGGGCCTCGCCGAGGAGGGCCGAGAGCAGATCGGCGGGCTGCTGGGGCGGGGGAAAGGGCTGGGGCGGCACGGGCGAGCGGCCGCTGCGCAGCACCAGGATGGGCGCGCGCGGGTCGGGCGGCAGATCGGCCAGCGAGCGGGCGCGGGCCACCGCCGCCGTGAAGCCGCCCAGATCGTCCACCAGGCCGAGCTGCGCGGCCTCGCGCCCGGTCCAGACGCGACCGCCGGCGATAGGCTCGAGCTGCTCGTCGCTGAGGCCACGGCCCGAGCGGACCCGGTCTTTGAAGGCGTCATAGATCTCGAAGACGAAGCGGCGCAGCGTGGCGCGCTCGCCATCGCTCAGAGGCTCGCTGGGCGAGAAGAGCCCGCTGTTGGCGCCCCGGCTGACCACGGCGGTGCCCACCTGGACACGCTCGAGCAGGGCGGCGGCGTTGGGGCGCAGGCTGTAGACGCCGATGCTGCCGGTGAGGGTGGCGGGCCGGGCGAAGATAGCCCGCGCCGGCGCGGCGATGTAGTAGCCGCCCGACGCGGCCACATCGCCCATGCTGACCACGAGGGGCTTGCGACGTCCCAGCCGCAGGGCCTCGCGCCAGATCAGGTCCGAGGCGAAGGCGTCGCCGCCGGGCGAGTCGATGTGCAGCACCACGGCGCCAACCCGGTCGCTGGCCTCGGCCTGGCGCAGGGCCTGGATGACGCTATCGGCGCCGGCTATGCTGCCGCCGATCAGGGGCAGGGGCAGAGGCGAGCGCCTGCTGGCCCCCTGAGCGATGGCCCCCTCGACCCGCACCACCCCGACATAGCGGCGCTGCCGGCGGGCCAGAGGCAGCGGCAGCACCCGCGCCGCGCGCGACCACTGGATGATAGCGAGCTTCGCGGGCGAGCCGGCGCCCTGGCCCAGGTAGCCCTCGAGCTCGTCCTCGTAGAGGGCTGCGTCCAGCAGCCGCACATCGCGGGCGTCGGTGGCGAGCAGGGGCGCCCGGTCGACCAGGGCGCGCACGACAGAGGGCGACATGCCGCGGGCGGCGGCGACGGTGGCGACCAGGCGCGCGAAGCGGTCGTCAACCAGCCGCTCGAGCTGTTCGCGACCCTCGGGCGAGATGCTGGCGCGGGCCAGCTGGTCGCCGCCGCTCTTATAGGGCGAGACGGCGATCACCTCGGCCTCGAGGCCCACGAGGCGCAGGGCGTCGGCGAGGAAGGTGGCCTCGACCCGCAGGCCCACCAGGTTCAGATACGACGTGGGCGGCATCAGGATAGCGTCGGCGCCGCAGGCCGCCATATAGGCCCGCGTATCGGCCGTGGGCAGGTAGGCCACCACCCGCTTGCCCGTGTCGCGAAAGGTCCGCAGGGCCTCGTGGAGCCCCTCGATGGCGGCCCAGCCGGCGCTCAGGTCGCGCACGACGAGCAGCACGCCGCGAATCTGCCCATCGTCGGCCAGGCGCTCGAGGCGTCGGCGCAGAGCCTGGAGGCTCAGGGGCGCGGCGGCCCCAGCGATTCGGCGCTGCCACCATGGCGGCTCGTCGGCGAGCTCGGGCAGGGCGCCCGCGAGATCCATACGCACCCAGTCGATCCGGCGGCGGCGCAGGCGGCGCCCGAGGTTGCGCATGCCGAGCACAAGGTTGGTCAGGAAGAGCATAATAGTTGCCATACAATGATTATGCCGCCGAGTTGCGTCGGGGCGCAACTCCTGGTAGGATGGCTCCGCTATGCGACAATCAGGCCAACTAATCGATCGCTGGCGCGCCCTGCCCACGCTTGGCT
>JAAXUL010000623.1 GCA_013336035.1 Chloroflexales bacterium | reverse complement strand
ATTCCAGACGAACCGCCGTGCCCCAGCAAACTGGTTGAGCAGGGTTTCTTGCGCAACCGTGGGGTTGAGGCGATAGCGATAGGTGGTCTGGATCGTTCGTATCATAGCTCTAGTATACCAGATTATTCGTTCTGCTACAAGCGCTTTAGCGCATTAGGAAGCCGTATCGGAGAGCTAAAGCCGCTAAAGCGGGTGAAGCCCTTCTAGCCCAGCGCTAAAGCTGCTGGGCTAGAAGGGCTATTTCTGTAAACTGAACTGGAACGCACGCGACCGTGTCACTTGCTGGCGCTCAGAGCAATTCTAGCCTAGATTACATGGTGTATCAAGCCTATCGCGAAAGGCTGACGTATGGAGATGCGACCGCTCGATGAGGCCATCGCCGCCGCGCTGCGCGAGGTGGGCGAGCTGGAGGAGCGCGACCGGGCGGGCCGGGCACATGCTGATGTGCAGGCGAGGATGGGCTACCTCCACGACCTGCTGCGGCGCTTAGAGCGCGAGTTAGCTGGGCTGCGACAGGAGGCAGCCAGCGCTCCTAAGGGAGAGGAGCTTTGGCATCGGACAGTAGATGACCTGCGAGCCAGGGAGCCAGACATCCTGCTCGCCCCGGCGCCAGCCCTGATCTCTGGCGACCTTGACCTGCTCCGGCTGGTGGAGTATACTTCCGCGGCTGTTGCCCTCGTCCAAGAGCGCCGATCCGCCCTGCGCCAGCCGCGCCCGCCGGAGCCGGCGGGGTAGCGCGCTGGCCGCTCTTACGCGCCTATCTGGCCTGCGGCCCCTCGATATCGCGACGCAGATGGTAGTAGTTGTGAAGCGCCCGCAAGTTTATCGCCGCCTTGCCGTTTGGGTTCATGATCTGGGTCGGGTCATCCTGGCAGACGGGACACGCGCAGGGGAGCGGCGACTCGATCACCGCGGCGAAGCTGTAGCTGCGCTGCCACTCGCGGAAGTGGGCGCTGGGCAGCTTGTAGCGGCGGAACGGCTCGCTGTAGAAGATGCCGCCCCGCGCCGCCTCCTTGATCGGCGCGCCCGAGTCGGCCGACTCCACGCCAAGGTGGGCGAGAGCCTCCAGCACGGGCACCGAGCTGACCCCCAGCATATGCAGGCGTGGCCCAACCGCCTCAAGGGCGGCCTCAGTTCGGCGCAGCACCTCGTCGCGAGAGCTTGCGACCTTCCCGGCGAGGGAGCCAAGCGCAAACCGCCGGTAGCCCATCTCGGCCAGGGCCTGGGCGACATAGAAGATCTGCTCGGCGTCCCTGCCCTGGATAACGCCGATCGGCTCGGCGTTCTCTGGCAGATCGGCGGACCCCCGCTCGATCAGCCAGCGGGCCTGAGACAGGTTCTGCGCTGAGTGTCGGACAGCCTCGACGGGGTCACGCACACCAGCGGTGAGGATATCGAGGTGGCAGATCCCTAGCGAGAAGCCGAAACCTGCTGCGATATGGAGTTGCTGGCTTAGCACTGCCTCAGGGGATGGGCTACGGCCGGCGCGGTGATATTGAAATGCCCCGCTATCAATGATGAGCTCAGCTGGCGCGGATGGCCAGCGGCCTACCTGCCAGGCCTGGCTCACATTCGGCGGACTCACGAGGATACGCACATCATCGAATGATCGCTGGTAGATCGGGTCGCTGTGGGTCCAGGAGACGAAGTATTTCATCAGTTAGCTCATCATGAGATGGTGGCATTGTAGGTTACAACGCAGGCGATGCACCTGCGCACATCGGGCCGCTGAGCACACGCTCAGCGGCCTTTGTGTTGTTCTCAGAATAAGAACCTCGCATAGACACCTTATACCATACGTCGGCGCACATCGGGCCGCTGAGCACACGCTCAGCGGCCTTTGTGTTGTTCTTTAAACCAGAACCTTACACCGCCTTATGTCGCCGCTGGCAAGGAGCAACCGTGATCACACGCTTCGGCAAAAAGGTGCGCCGCCTGCGTGAACGCGCCGGGCAGACGCAATCTGAGCTTGCGCATGCTATCGGCCTGAGCGACCGCTCGAAGGGCTTCATCAGCGAGATCGAGAGCGGCAAGAAGATCCCCAAGGCCACACTCGTGCTGCGCCTTGCAGACCACCTCGGCGTGTCAACTGACTATCTGCTGCGCGACGACCTCGGCGCAGAGCTGGACGATCTGGCGTAACTATGTCTATCAGCTACTTCATCCCCGACTGGGACGACCGCGTTGACCCTGGCTACGACTTCCTCACCGACAAGCATACGCCTGGGCGAAACCCCTACCGCGACGACAGCTACGCCCACGAGATCTATCCAAGGCCACCTTATGACGGCGTGCTGCTCTCGCGGGCGGTGCTCGACAACAATAGTAAGAAGCTCAACGATCTCATAAAATTGGGGTCTGTACACACGTATCTACGCCTCCCAAAAACGCATAAGGTGCTGGGCGACTGTGGCGCTTTTAGCTATTGGGAGAAGGACGTGCCTCCCTACACAACACACGACATGGTCGATTTTTATCATAGCCTGGGTTTTGACTACGGAGTGTCTGTTGACCACCTTATTTTTGCACATGATGACGCAGAGCGGCGTCGGCGTCAGGAATTGACGCTCAGTAACGCCGAGGATTTTTTAGCTGAGCATAGCAAGGAGTGTCAGTTTATTCCGATTGGCGTGGCCCAAGGGTGGAGCCCGGAGTCCTACCGCGACTCGGTGAAGAAACTCCTCCAGATAGGCTACGGATATATTGCTCTCGGTGGCCTTGTGCGTAGCACCACAGAGCAGATCATCCAGATTCTTCAGGAAGTAAAGCCCGAGCTGCGATCCGATACGGAGCTGCACCTCTTCGGCGTCAACCGCCCCGAACATATCGAGACCTTCGCCACTCTTGGGGTGACCAGCTTCGACAGCGCCTCGCGGCTGCGGCGGGCCTGGATGGACGGGAGGCGCAACTATTTCCTGGGCAACACGGCCTTCTCGGCTATCCGCGTACCTGAGGCCCAGCGCCTAGCGAAAAAGAACGACGGTATAGATATAGGGGAAGCGCTGCGGCTAGAGAAGATCGCGCTCTCAGCCCTGCGGGCCTATGAAGAAAATAGTGATGCTAGCTATCTAGAGCAAGCCTTGACGGCGGTGCTGGCATACGACGAGCTTGCTGGCGAGGTGACAGATCGCACCCGTAACGATTACCGCGAGACACTAGTCCGGCGACCGTGGGCCTATTGTGAATGCGCTATCTGTAAGAAGATCAACATAGAGGTGATCATCTTCCGGGGCAACAACCGCAACCGCCGGCGCGGCTTCCACAACACGTGGCAGCTCTATGAGCAGCTCCACGGCCATGTGCAGGAGCTCCCTTCACCGCTTGACGCAAGCCTCAGTGACGCCGGGCAGATGACCCTCCTATGACCGAGCGCCCACCGGAGCGCGCCGCCGCGATCTGCCGCCTGCTCGATGCGGCCTACGGCCAGCCAGATCTGGGGAACCACGCCAACCCGGTGGACGAGCTTATCTACATCCTGCTCTCCACGATGACCACCGAGGCGAACTACCAGCGCAGCTACGCAGCCCTGCGCGCGGCCCTGCCGCGCTGGGAGGACGTGGCGGCTGCGCCCGTGGCGGTCATAGAGGCGGCCATCGCCGTCGGCGGCCTGGCGCCCACCAAGGCCCGGCTCATCCAGGGTCTGATCGGGCGGCTGCGGCGTGACTGGGGCGGGCTCGACCTGGCGTTCATGCGCGCCTGGGCGGTGAGCGACCTGCGGCGCTATCTGACGACCCTGCCGGGGATCGGCTACAAGGCGGCGACCTGTGTGGTCGGCTACTCCTTCGGTCGCGACGTCTGCCCGGTGGACACGCACACCTACCGAGTGGCGGTGCGCCTGGGCCTGGTGCCGCCGGAGATGCCCGAGCTGGGCCGCCCGGCCCACGTGGCGGTCGAGCTGTCTCTGCCGCAAGGCGAGCGCCTGGGCTTTCACATCAACGCCGTGGCCCACGGCCGCGCCCGCTGCCACGTCGAGCGCCCCGCCTGCGACGGCTGCCCCGTGCTGGAGCACTGCGTGGCACCGGAGGCCGGGCGCTACAGCCGACGGGGTGACGGGCCTACGGCCCTACCTGAGTAGCGCTATCGCGCAGGCTGCTCATCGAACCAGGTGTGGCCGCACCAGGTGCAGAGCCGCGCGACCGGCGTGCGGACGATGCGCTGGCACCTCCGGCAGCGGTTGATACGGATCTGATCGGGGAACGCCTGCAGTAGGCGGTCGCGCACGTGCCGCCGGAAGAGATCCGGGCCATCCTGAAGCAGCGCATTGATGTCGGCGCGGTGAATCCTGCCAAAGTGTTTCAAGAGCATGTCGGTATAGGTGGGGTCATCAGAATCATCATAGGCAGCCGCTTTCTGGCGACCGATGATCGCGATCCCGGCCTCCCGCTCCAGATCTGTCATCAGGTGCTGGTAGTGATTCCAGATGTAGGTGGTCAACACCGCCGACTCGTCGTAATTCATGGTTGCCCTCGCCTGACAGCATAGGCGCTGCCGCTGGCCTATAGTCCCGTCATCTACGGCATGGACTGCGGAAAGAGCGCGATCAGGCGCTGCACGCTGGTCGGCAGCACGTCACCGGGGGCACGCACGTAGATTGCGCGCGGCATCCCGTGATTGCTGTATTCGCAGCGCAGCCCGATATCATAGACCGGCGCGGCGCTCGCCGCCGATGGGAAGTACGGGGATTCGGCGCACCACTGCTGGCGCAGCCCGTCGATCGCCTGCCACTGGCTGGAAGTCAGCTGCACCGCGCTGCCCAGATCGACCTCGCATGCATCGGCGTCAGCAAGCACCGCGAGCTGCGGGCGCGATAGCGTCGTCGAGTCGAACACAACAACCTGGCGCTGTGGGCCAACCGGCGGCTTTGGGTAGCGTATGATGAACATCTGCCCGCCGCGCGTCGTCACCGCCGCGATCCCGCTCGATTCGCCTGGCGGTAACAGGAGGAGCACAAAGAAGCCCCCGACCGCGAATGTGGCGAGGACAACCAGGAGATTGGTTCTGAGCGATACGTTGGACTGTGGGCGGCCCATCGGATGCCTTCTGCTCATGTCACCTGCGGGCTACACCGCCCGCTCCACATCGACTCCCAGCGCCAGCAGCGCGCGTCGGGCGTTAGCCGCGTCGAACCTCGACGTCGGCAGGCCACTGATCACGCCGGCCAGCCACTTGGCCGCCACGCGCTGATCATCCACGAGCACATACCAGTCACGGTAACGTCTCGCACCTGCATCGTCGTTCACCAGAGCGGCGCGGGCACGAACAAAAACTTCC
>JAAXUL010000622.1 GCA_013336035.1 Chloroflexales bacterium | reverse complement strand
GTGCTCACCTTCGGCGCCGAGCGGCGGGTGATCCCCGGCGGCGCCGTCTGCTACGAGGGCGACACGATCGTCGCCGTCGGCGACAGCGCCGAGCTCGAGCGAGCCTACCCCGCCGCCAAGCGGCTGGACGCGGGCGGCAAGCTCGTGATGCCGGGCCTGATCTGCGCCCACACCCACTTCTACGGCGCCTTCGCCCGCGGCATGGCCATCCCGGGCGACCCGCCGGCGAACTTCATGCAGATCCTCGCGCGGCTCTGGTGGAAGCTCGACCGCGCCCTGACCCTCGAGGATAGCCGCTACAGCGCCCTAGTCGCGCTGGCAGACGCTATCCGTCACGGCACCACCACGCTGATCGACCACCACGCCAGCCCCACCCACATCGACGGCTCGCTCGACGCCCTGGCCGAGGCGGTGCTGGCCTCGGGGCTGCGCGCCGGGCTCTGCTACGAGGTGACGGACCGCAACGGGCCCGAGGGCGCCCAGGCCGGGATCGCCGAGAATGTGCGCTTTCTCGCGCGGCTACGTGCCAGCCCCGACCCCAGGCTGGGCGCCATCTTCGGCCTGCACGCGGCCTTCACCGTCGGCGACGACACCCTGCTGGCCTGCGCCGAGGCGGCGCGTGGTCTAAGCGCGGGCTTCCACATCCACCTCGCCGAAGACCCGGCCGACGAGGCCGATAGCCTGGCCCGCTATGGCGTGCGGATCGCCGAGCGCCTGACGACGCGGGGCCTCCTCGGGCCGCGCACCCTGGTGGCCCACGCCATCCACATCGACGAGCGCGAGCAGGAGCTGCTGCGGGCCTCGGGGACTATGGTCAGCCACCAGCCCCGCAGCAATATGAACAACGCGGTGGGCGTGGCCGAGGTCGAGCGCATGCTCGACGCGGGGATCACGGTGGGCCTGGGCAACGACGGCTTCAGCAACAACATGTTCAGTGAGATCCACACCGCCTATCTGCTGCACCGGGTCAGCAAGGGCGACCCGCGGGCGCTGCCGGGCGACCGCCTGATGACGATGGCCTTCGACAACAACGCCACAATCGCCGGCCGCTTCTTCCCCCGGCCACTGGGCGCCCTTACCCCCGGGGCCTGCGCCGACATCATCCTGCTCGACTACGCCCCCTACACGCCGCTGACCGATGGCAACTACCCCTGGCACATTGTCTTCGGCATGGACGGCAGCCACGTCACCCACACGATCTGCGACGGCCGGCTGCTCATGCGCGACCGCGAGCTGCTCACCCTCGACGAGGCCGCCATCGCGGCCCACGCCCGCGAGCTGGCCCCGGCGATCTGGCGGCGGGTCGAGGAGCTGTAGCCACCATGGGCGCACAGAAGCCCCGGCTTCCCCAAGGCCGGGGCTTTTGAGGTTGTCTATGCATCAACCGCGACGGTCAGGGCGCAGCCGCTTACGCGGCCGATAGCTCCGGCACGAGATCGATGAGCCGCATCCGCACAGACCCAAGGGTGCTTCCCCTCTCCACCACTTCCCACGTCTCTGTGGTATTGCTAAACGCGACATAGCTCATCAGCTGCGTGCCGACGGCGAGGCGTGAGATGTCATACTTACACTCCTCGGCAACGAGCTGACGAATCTCCGAGGCGCAGTCACGAAGTGGGCACGATCGCCCCTGGTAATGGTCGGATCTGGTCATCAAGCGGTTGTCCTCCTGTCTTGCGGCGGCGTGTCGCCCTCGCGCCCGCTGCCGCATCTGGTCGGCTTATGCGATCCTGTCACCCCTGCCTGGCGTCTAGCGCAGGCCAGGTGATCGCTATGGGCCGACCGGCCTTGGGTTCGTGAAGGGACACACGATTATTTGCAATAGGTGTGCCACCCTGCCAGGGCTACGTCAAAGTCGGCGCTTCAGGCCCTCACCCCCCTGCCCCCTCCCTGCATAGTAAGGGAGCCGCTCGACGCAAAGATCTGGCCCCCAGGCGTTTGCCTGGGGGCCTTGCTGATGGATCCGCCGCACTGCTGCTGCGGGATAGGCTCGGAGGGGCCATAGAGCCCTCCCCGGAAAGACCGTTCGCAACCCGTCTTTGACAGATTGGGAGGGGCGTCCAACAAGGTTGGACGGGCTACTACCCGCGCGTCGCGGCGATGCGCCGGTCGATCTCATCGACCAGGGCGACCTGCTCATCCCAGTAGGCCATGCCGCGCATGGCGCTGAAGAGCTCGTCGCCGTAGCCGAAGCGGCGCCAGAGCTGCTCCTTCATCGTATGCAGGCGCTCCTTCTCGTCCGCGCCGCGTACATCGAGCATCTCGGCGGTGTCGGCGCCGCGGAAGATGCGCTCGGCCCAGGCGTCGAGGGTGGCCGCGTCGGGCGGGCCCTCGCGCCGCTCGAGCTCGGCGAGCACCGAGGGGTAGCGGTCGAAGCGGTCGGTCGCGACCGTCACGACGTTATCATCGGGGCCGAGGCCGAGCAGCTTCGCGGTCTTGATCGCGCCGATGATATTGCAGACCGCGCTGATGCCCAGGCAGTCGCGCAGACAGGCGCCGCTATCAGAGCGGCCGCACGCGCAGGCCGGCCCATAGCCCGGCGCCCCGCCGCCCGCCAGCACGCGCAGCCCGCGCACGCAGTCCTCGTCGTGGATCAGGGCGACATAGTCGGTGGTCAGCACATTGTGGATAAGCGTGACCATCTTGTCGCCGATGCCCTCGATCAGGTGCTGGCCCTGGCCGCCCCGGTAGAGCGTGGCGCACTCGCGCGGCTCGAGGGCGACCACCACGGCGTCGCCGTAGCGCTCTTTGATCGCGTCGCCGGCCGCCAGGGTGCCGGCCGAGCCGGGCGCGGCGACGAAGGCCGCCACCCTGCCGTTGCCATAGCCCGCGGCCGCGCGCAGGGCGGCGTCGCCGGTGACGAAGCGGTGGAAGCGGTAGTTTGGCAGCAGCTCGAACTGCGCCAGCACCAGATACTCGGGGCGCGCGATGTACTGGCTATGGGTGCGCTCGAGCGTCAGTATGACATCGCTCTCGCTTCCGGGGGTCAGGTCGAGCTCGGCGCCGTACTGCCTGATGCGCTCGTAGCGCTCGCGGCTCATCGTGTCGGGCATAACCACGAGGGCCTCGTAGCCCTTGAGCAGGCTGACGTAGGCGGTGCCGATGCCGAAGTTGCCGGTGCTCGGGCCAACCACCGTCTTCGTGCCGGGGCGCACGCCGTCGAGGGTCTCGGCCTCGGCGAGGGTCGCGTAGGCGGGGCCGACCTTGTGGCTGCCGCTGGGGAAGGGCGCGCCGACCAGCACGATGATGTTCGCCGCGACGCCGGTCAGGCTGGGCGGCAGCACCAGGTGGCTGACGCCGCCGTCGGGGCGGCGCCAGGTAATATTGAACAGGTTGTGCGGGTCGCGCTCATCGGCGCGGGCGGCGCGGGCGCGCTCCTGGAGGGCGGCCGGCAGCAGCGTCGGGTCGCGCATTTCAGCGTAGGTGGGGCCGAGAACAGTCGCGGTCATAGGGGGGCCTTCCTAGTCAAGCTCGAGGGCAATGCGCACGGCGTCGAGGGTCGGCGCGACCGACAGCGCGGCGCCGACGGCGCGCCCGGCGGCGCGGATATCCTTCAGCCCGTTGCCGGTATTCACCACCACCACACGCTCGTCGGCGCCGATGATGCCCGACTCGGCCAGGGCGAACAGCCCGGCGAAGGTGGCCGCGCCGGCCGGCTCGGTGAAGAGGCCGCTGGTGCGCGCGACCCGGGACATCGCGTGCAGGATAGCCTCGTCCTCGACGGTGAGGCAGATCCCGCCCGTCTCGCGCAGCGCGCGCAGGGCCCGGAAGCCGTCACGGGGCAGCCCCACATTGATACTATCGGCCAGGGTCTCGGCGCGGTCGGGCGCGACATCGTCGGCGCCGTCGCGCCAGGCGTTGTAGAGCGCCGGGGCCGCCGCCGCCTGCACGCCGATCAGGCGCGGCATGTGGCTGATCCAGCCCAGGGCCAGGGCGTCCTGGAAGCCGCGGTGCAGGCCGGTGATGATATTGCCGTCGCCGACCGAGACCAGCACGCTGTCCGGCGCCTCCCAGCCGAGCTGCTCGCAGATCTCGAGGGCGCAGGTCTTCTTGCCCTCGGCGGTGTGCGGGTTGTAGCCGGTGCTGCGGTTGTACCAGTCCCACTCGTCACAGGCGGCCAGGCAGAGGTCGACCGCGTCGTCGTAGCTGCCCTCGACCAGCAGCACGGTGGCGCCGTAGATCAGCAGCTGGGCCACCTTGGCCTCGGGCGCGCTCTGCGGCACAAAGATGATGCAGGGCAGCCCGACCGCCGCCCCCAGGCCGGCGAGGGCCGCCGCGGCGTTGCCCGACGAGGCCGTGGCGACCGTGCTCTCGCCCATCTCGAGGGCGCGGGCGAGCACCACCGCGCTGGCCCGATCCTTGAACGAGCCGGTCGGGTTGCGCCCGTCGTCTTTGATCAAGAGCTGGTCCAGGCCGAGCGAGCGGCCGAGCCGACCGGCGTCGTAGAGCGGGGTCCAGCCGACCGCGCTGAGCGCCGCCTGCCCGCTCGTGAGCGGCGAGCGCGGGGCGCACGTCGCGGGCTGGAGCGGCAGCAGCGGCCCGTAGCGCCAGATCGACTGGCGCGGGTCGGCGGCGAGCTCCGCCTTTGTCCACCGGGCGGCGATCCGCTCATAGTCGGGCCGCATATCGAGGCAGGCCGTCTCGCCGCAGCTCGGGCACGAGTAGCGCGCGACATCGGGCGCGTAGCCCTCGCCGCAGCGTGAGCAGGTCCAGTTGTAGTGGTACATGGCGCCTATTATACGGCAGGTGGCGCGGGCGGCCGGCGCGTCAGATCCCCAGCCATGCCTGGTACGCCCGCTGCTGACCCTCGCTGCGCTCGGCCAGCGGCGCCAGCTCGAGGGTGTCGTTGGGGGCCTCGGCCAGGGTCACCGGCACCTCGACCAGGGCGTCGCCGCGGAAGAGGGCCAGGCGCACGACCGCCCCGGGGCTGCGCTCGGCCAGGCGGGCGCTCAGCCGCTCCTCGCCCACGCGCCAGCCGTCCAGGGCCAGCAGCTCGTCGTCGGCGTAGACCCCCGCGAGGGCGGCCGGGCTGTCCGAGCGGACCGTCGCGACCAGGGTGCGCTCGCCCTGCCGCTTGAGGCTCAGGCCCAGCCAGGCCTGCGGCCCCCGCCGCGACCAGCGCGGCTCCAGGCCCACCGTGGCCAGCGCCCCGGCGTAGTCGAGCTCCTCGACGCCGGCGATGAAGCGGGCGAAGAAGTCGCGGAACAGCCCCTCGCTGTCCTCCGCCACCTCCTCGACCGCCGCCAGCGCGCCGCCATCCTCGGGCAGACCCG
>JAAXUL010001449.1 GCA_013336035.1 Chloroflexales bacterium | reverse complement strand
GCAGCGGGCGATCGGCCGCACTCACCGGGGGCCCCGGCGTACGCTTACCCTCCGCTGAGGCGCCTCAGAGCCAGGCCGTAGAGCGGCGCGATCAGCGCCCGGTCGTAGGCCGGCAGATAGCGCACAATCTGGCCGCCAAAGCCCTTTTTGAAGCGGTAGACCCCGATCAGCGGGTCGGCGCGGGCCTCCTCCTCGAGGGCGGCGCGGGCGGCCTCGTCGGGGGCTGCGGCGGCGCGGCCCAGCGCGTCGGGGATGCCCCAGAGGTCGTAGGAGGCGCACCCTAGCTCGCGGGCCCAGCGCAGGGCGTGCCACTCGAGCAGGTGGTTCGCGCCAGACTTCAGACCCTGCTCATCGGCGCCGCTGTACAGATAGCGGCCGCAGTGGGCGTCGGCGAAGACCAGGTGGGCCGCCACGGGCCGCCCGCCCAGCTCGGCCAGCAGCAGGCGGCTGCGGGGCTGGAACAGGCGCCAGGCCGCCCGGTAGTACGGCTCGGCGTGGATGCCGAAGGCCGCCCGCTCGCCTGTCGAGCGCATGATCGTGTAGAACGCCCCCAGGTCCTCGTCCCCGCCTACCCGCACAGCCACGCCCTCGCGCCCCGCGCGTCTGATATCGGCCCGGTGGCCCTTCGAGCAGGCCGCCAGGATCGCCTCCTCGGGGCGCCTCAGGTCAACGTGAACCGAGCTGCGGGGCTGGATGGTGGGCGCGGGCCGTAGGCCCTGGAGCAGCAGCCACGTGTGCGTCGCGTCGGCGGCCGGGTCGTCTTCGGTCAGGTTCGGCTCAAGGCGCAGCAAGATCGCGCGCGCGCGGCGGGCCGCCCGCTCGAGCCCGGCCACGAGCAGCCTGTCGGCCGCAGGCTCGCCGGCGAAGAGCGGGCCGCGGGGCGTGTAGGCCACGCTGAGCCCATACTGGCTGCGCAGCAGCAGGCTTGCGCCGGCCACCAGGCGCCCATCGGCGCCAAGCACAGCCAGGCGGCGCGCCCGCCAGCCGGCGCCGGCCTTCAGATCGCCCCAGCTGCTCTGCTGGAGCAGGCTGCCCTGCGGGTGACCGGCCACGAAGGCGTCCCACCGCGCAGGGTCGGGCTCGACCAGGGCCAGCCGGCCACGCCGATCCTCGGCGGGCCTGGCGGCGACAGCGCTCATCGGCGCACCCACAGCCGCTCACCGCAGGTGCCACCCTCGGGCCGCATACGCTCGGCGTAGCTAGTGACCGAGCGAGCCATGGCAGCATTATTGGAGAAGAGCACGCCGATCTGGCTCTGGTATGACTCGATCGCCCCGATCTTGCGCGGCAGGGCCCTGTCGATGCCTGTCACCATAGGCATAAACAGCGCCGCGCCGCCCAGCTCCGCGAGGCGAGCCTCGAGGGCGCCGTCCCGCGTAACATAGGGGAAGTCCTCGTAGAAGGCGACCGAGGCGCCGGAGCGAGCCAGCGCGTCGGCGGCGGCGTGGGCCACCTGGTGGTCGACGTGGTGGCCCACGCCAAGGGGCGCGTAGATGATCGCGGCGGGGAGGCGGGCCGCCAGGGCCGCGAGCTGCGGGCGCAGGCTCTCGGCCAGGGGGTCGCCGGGCGCCACCGCGCCGAAGAGGCCGTCCTCGCTGCCGTAGGCCTCGGGCATACGATAGATCGCGTCGAGCTGGTCGAGCTGGTAGCTATCGGCGCCAAGGGTCTCGAGGGCGGTCTCATCTTCGGCGAGGCGCAGGCGCACGGCCTCATCGGCGGGCAGGCCCCAGCGGGCGTGGAGGGCCTCGGCGAAGGGGCTGTGGCTAGCGCCCACGGCCGGGCTACCGCTGCAGATATTGACGACCAGGACGGGCTGGCCGGACGCCACAAGGCCCGCGATCATCCCTCCGCACGAGAGGGCCGCATCATCAAGGTGGGGCGACAGCACGATATGCCCGTAGGGCAACGTCAAAGCCTCGAGTCTGAGGTAGTGTAGCGTCATACTGGGCTCAGAGCTCTTCGGCCGTCAGCTCGCCGAGGGCCTCGGCGGCCGCCTGGCGGCGGGTATCGTTTTTCGAGCGAG
>JAAXUL010001448.1 GCA_013336035.1 Chloroflexales bacterium | reverse complement strand
CGGCCGCCCCGGCGAAGGCGCCCGCCCTGGCCGTCACGGCCCCGCTGCCGGCGGCCCCGGCCCGCGCCACCAGCCGCCTCTCGGCGGTTGATGGTGAGTACACGCAGGCTAGCGCCGCGGAGGATACGAGTGTGACAAGCAGTGTAGGGACGCAGCCTGCCGCGCCCCAAAACGGCGCCGCGCCGAACCTGGGCGAGCTGGGCGCGCTTCTGGCGCAGGCCCTCCAGGGCGCGGGCGCGCAGCCCGCGGGCGCGCACTTCGACCGCAACACGCCCCCCGCCGGCTCGGTGGTGATCAGCGGCACGGGCCTGGGCCTGCCGGGCGCCGAGAAGCAGGTGATGGCCCAGGATAACGTCGAGCGCATCCTGCGTGGCGACCAGCTGATCGACCTCATCCCCGAGCGCTTCCGCCGCCTGATGGTGGCCAAGCACGTCACCCGTGTGGTCAAGGGCGAGGACGGCGGCGGCAGCTTCCAGGCCATCGATGACAGCGACGATGTCATCCGCCTGGCCGGCCGCCCCGGCAGCTTCGACCTGAGCGCCGAGTACGGCGTGCCCGCGAAGCTGGTCGAGGCCCTTGATGTGACCACGCAGCTGGCGATCGCCGCGGGCCTCGACGCCCTGCGCGAGGCCGGCATCCCCCTCGTGCAGACCTACAAGAAGACCAGCAAGGGCACCTACCTGCCCGAGCGCTGGCTGCTGCCCGAGGCCCTGCGCGATGAGACCGGCGTGATCTTCGCCTCGGCCTTCCCCGGCTACGACCGCCTGGCCGATGAGCTGCAGCGCTACTACGAGCACGAGCACCGGCAGGCCCTGCTGGCCGAGCTCGAGGGCCTGCGCAACGAGGCCCGCGACGAGGGCACGCTGCTGGCCCTGGTGCGCCGCATCACCGCCCTGCGCGAGGAGCTCGCGGCCAACCCCTACGAGTTCGACCGGCGCTTCCTCTTCCGCATCCTGGCGATGGGCCACAGCCAGTTCGCCGAGTATATCGGCGCCCGCGGGCCGAACGCCCACGTCAACGCCGCCTGCGCCTCGACCGCCCAGGGCATCGCGATCGCCGAGGACTGGATCCGCAGCGGGCGCTGCCGCCGCGTCCTGGTGGTCGGCGCCGATGATGTCACCGGCGACCGCCTGATGGAGTGGATCGGCGCGGGCTTCCTGGCCACCGGCGCCGCCGCCACCGATGATAAGGTCGAGGAGGCCGCCCTGCCGTTCGATAGGCGGCGCCACGGCACCATCCTCGGCATGGGCGCCTGCGCCCTGTTCGTCGAGAGCGAGGACGCCGTGCGCGAGCGCGGCATGCGCGGCATCGTCGAGCTGCTCGCCAGCGAGACTAACAACAGCGCCTTCCACGGCACGCGCCTCGATGTCGACCACATCAGCCAGGTGGTCGAGAGCCTGATCGGCGCCGCCGAGCGCCGCTTCGGCGTCGACCGGCGCACCATGGCCGCCCAGACCGTCTTCGTCTCGCACGAGACCTTCACGCCGGCCCGCGGCGGCAGCGCCTCGGCCGAGATCGCGGCCCTGCGCCGCGCCTTCGGCCCCGCCGTCAACGATGTGGTCATCTCGAACACCAAGGGCTTCACCGGCCACCCGATGGGCGTCGGGATCGAGGACGTGATCGCGGTGAAGATCCTCGAGCATGGGATCGTGCCGCCGGTGCCCAACTACCGCGAGCCCGACCCCGAGCTGGGCAACCTTAACCTGAGCCGCGGCGGGCGCTACCCGGTGCGCTACGCCATCCACCTCGCCGCCGGCTTCGGCTCGCAGCTGGCCCTGACCCTGCTGCGGCGCATCCCGGGCGCCCTCGACCGGGTCGATAGCCGCCAGCGCTACGACTACTGGCTCGCCCAGGTCAGCGGCTACGACCACGCCGAGGCCGAGGTCACCCAGCGCGTGCTGCGCGTGAAGGCCCAGGGCGCCCCCGGCCGCGTCCCCGCGCCAAGCGGCTGGCAGCCGGGCACTGGCCCGGTCGTGCGCGCCGCCTACGCCCCTGACATGGCCGTGAGCCGCGTCGCCGCGCC
>JAAXUL010001447.1 GCA_013336035.1 Chloroflexales bacterium | reverse complement strand
CGCCCTGGCGCCGGCGCACCTGGGTTGCCGCCCCGCCGAGGTGCTGTTTGTCTCGGCGAATGGCTGGGACGTGGCCGGCGCGGCGCACGCGGGGCTGTCCACCTGCTGGGTGAACCGCGGCGCCGCCCCGCCCGAGGAGCTGGGCCTCACGCCCATGCTTGTCGTGCGCGACCTAGCCGAGCTGGCCGATCAGTTGTGAGGCATCCGTGGGGAACCCTGGTCTCCCTCTGCCCATGCGTCAGGAGGCCCTATGCCGGAGATGGACGCTATCCCAACGTTGGAAACGCGGCGCCTGCGCCTACGCTCGCTCACCCGCGCAGATGCCCCGGCGGTGCAGCGGCTGGCCGGCGCCCCCGAGGTCGCCGACACCACCCTGAACATCCCCCACCCCTACGCCGACGGTCTGGCCGAGCAGTGGATCGCCGGGCGGGCCGAGGTCGCGCGCAGCGGCGCCGGCCTCACCTGGGCGATCGTGGACCGCTCGTCCGATGCGCTCTTCGGCGCGATCAGCTTGATCATCGCGCAGCCACATCAGCACGCGGAGCTGGGCTACTGGATCGGTCTCCCTTTCTGGGGTTGCGGCTACATAACTGAGGCGGCGACCGCGGTGCTCGGCCACGGCTTTGGCGCCCTCGGCCTGCACCGCATCCACGCCCACCACTTCGCCCGTAACCCAGCCTCGGGCCGGGTGATGCAGAAGATCGGCATGGTCCGCGAGGGCTGCCTGCGCCAGCATATCCGCAAAGGTGACCGCTTCGAGGACATAGTGTGCTACGGTATCCTCCGCCAGGAGTGGGAGGCGGCAGTCACGCGCTGAGCTGACCGCCGTGGGTCACCCCTCCTCCACAGCGTCGTTGCTGTGCTCAGGCGCCCAGTCGGCGACCAGCTCCGCTGTTTCCAGCTGGCCGTCAGGCACGGACGTGTCCACTTCGTCCCTGACCTCGGCGACCCACGGCCGGCGGCGGTGCGGGATCTTCTCGACCAGGGTGGAGGTGTCGTCCCCAACGGGCTCGACAACCGCATCCGGCTCGCTGGCCGCCGCGTGGGCCTGGGCCTCACGCCGCTTGTTGTCGCGCCGCCGCGCCCGCTGCTCCTCGCGTCGCTGCACCCGCTCCTCCCGCTGCTCTGCGTCGAAGCGGGTGCGGTCCTCCACGGCCTCCTCGTCTCCTCAAAGGCGACGTTCGATCCCGTGCCCTGGGGATCGCTGTCCCCCCGCAGCCGCACGCTCTCCACGTGGAAGATCACGTTCTGGTAGAAGACGATCTCGTCGTCGTACAGGCGGAAGCGCTCGTCCAGGTCGATGGTCCGGCTCAGGTGGCCGCAGAGCACGAGGCCCTGGCCCGCCGCGGCGTGCTCGAGGAGCGAGGAGCCGTCGATCGGGCCAACCTCAACCTGGAGCTCGTAGCTGCCGCGGCGAGTGCGCCTGACGGGCGCGCCTCCGCACGGGAACGGGGCTGCCCGCATAGTATGCGTGCAGCCCCGCGCTGTTAGCAACCAACTACGAGCAGGACCGTGCCGCGCCGTTGCGTATGCTCTGTCACTGCCGGTAAGGGCGCCTGTCTCCAAATGTGCGCTTCCGCGCTCGAGGGCTCACAGATGCGCCCTTTCAGCATCTGTGAGCCCTCGAGCATTTGTCGTACGACCTCTGGCTATGCGCGGAGACAACCGCCGTAGAGCTTGCTTCTCTGCATCAAGATGCCTCAGGGGGGAGCGGAGACAGCGAGCCCTGCGGGCGGTTCTCTAAGAGCGCGCTTAAAGTTTTTGGGGAGCCTTCCAACACGATTTTAAGAACGGCCCCGTATGCTTGGCGCATCTGGTGTCGCCGGCCTGTTCCCGCACTGTCCCGTAACCTTATGGTCGCCGACGACGACATGCTGTGTGTACCCACGTCTATGCGGCGAACAGGAGGTTGCGTTGCCTCAGCCATTTCGCGTGCTGCCTGCCGCTTCGTGGCAGATGCAGCTGTCTGAGCCGAGCCGTCAGGTGCGGCCCATCCTCGGCACGGTCTGGATGATCGGCGGGGC
>JAAXUL010001446.1 GCA_013336035.1 Chloroflexales bacterium | reverse complement strand
GATGAGGCGAGCTCTCATCCGGCGCTTCCTATGTTCGCTGAGCGTGGGATCAGCTGGGCCTGGCTCTAGTGAAAGGCCGGCAGCACCAGATACTCGAGCGCCTGCCAGATGCTGATGGGCAGGCCCGCGCCGATAAAGCCGATGATGACCAGGCGCTCGTAGTCGCGCCAGCCGATCTCGGCGGACCGGGCCGAGCGGGCGACTAGCATCACCGGGAGCCCCACCAGTATGACGCCGCCGATCACCTCGAGGGCGACCCATGTGGGCTTGATCGGAAACGCTCGCTCGAGGAAGGCCAGCGATAGGGAGTAGAGGGTGCCAAGGGTGACCGTCATACGTGCGACCCGGCCCGTTAACTGGTACGACTGTGGGTTCTCGGGAAAAGCGGTGGAGGTACCAGACGTCATATGGCATCCATTTCGTGCTCTGACGGCGAGATACACGAAGGTGCTCATGCGGGGTTCCACATGGCCCTTTGTAAAACGAACGTGGGCCATGGGGCTAGTACTCTGATCTAAATGTTAAGATTTGGTTACAAGGAGGGGCGCGGGCAAAGATCCGAGGGGGCGGTGTGGCATTGCGAAAGCCCCACAGCCCCACAGAGGTGTGTGGGGGCCATGGGGCTGGGGAGGTGGCGAAGTAACCTTATCTTAGTCCGACAGGCTATCGAGGGCGTCGGCGATAGCGCCGGCGACGACGCTGTCGGGGCCGAGGATAGAGGAGACCACGGGCAGGGGGCGGGCGAACTGGGGCGCGATAAAGTCGTTGACCTTGTCAGCGATGGCCTTGACGAACGGCTCGCCGCCTATGCGCACCACGATGCCGCCGAGGACGATCATCTCAGGGTCGATCAGAGCGACGATCTGAGCGCAGCGGGTCGCCACCAGGTCGACTGTCTCGCCGACGACGCGCTTGCTGGCCGGGCTGTCGCCGAAGATCAGCTCGAGGTTGTCGGTCTCGAGGCCGTAGCGAGCGGCGCGGCGCAGCAGGCCAGTGATCGAAACTAGCTCCTCGAGGGTCTCGGGGCGGCCTGTGCCGTCCCAGCCGTGCCCGACGACGGCGTGACCGATCTCGCCCGCGGTCGAGGTCGCGCCGTGGTAGAGGCGGCCGTTGAGCACCAGCCCGCCGCCGACACCGCTGCTGAGGTGCAGGTAGCAGAGATGCTGACGGCCGGCGCCTACCCCGAAGGTGGCCTCGCCCAGGGCGATCAGGTTCGCATCATTGTCGATCAGGGTCACGGCGTCGAAGGCCTGCTCGAAGCGCTCTTGCAGCGGGTAGTTCTCCCAGCCGGGCATGCGTAGCGAGAGGCGCACCGTGCCAAAGCGCAGGTCTACCGGGCCGGCGAAGCCAACGCTCACGCGCACCAGGCGCTCGGGCGTGACCTCGGCCTCCTTGAGCAGCCCGTGGGCGAGGGCGATCACTCGCTCGACGATCTGGTCGGGCGTGCCGTTGCTCAGCTCGGCGTGGCCGATGCGTACGGTGTGGTGCTGAAGATCGGCGAGGGCGGCTCGCATGCCATAGCTGCCGAGGTCCACCCCAAGCACATAGCCCTGGTTGCCGAGCATCCCCCAGCGGTTCTGGGCCAGGCGGTCCTTGATCAGCGTCTGCAAATCGGCCATCCTCGGCCTCCTTTCAGGCTCTACGGTCGGGGCGGACTGCGGAGCATATTGTGCTGATGCGTAGGCATCCGTGCCGGGTGATTATAGCACACGATCTTCGGTTTCTTCGGCCCGTTTTGTCGCGCGTTCGCCGGGGATTAGGGCACATGCCAGCGTGATCAGGGCGGCCCCCACGCCTGCCGCCCACCCCAGCATGGGTGTCGCCGGCGTCGCCGTTACGCTGGTGGCGGGCGTCGGGGAGGCTGGTGCCGTCCGGGGTGTGGGCGTCGGTCTGGCCTGGCTATAGTGGCGACCGGCTGAGCCCTGGTAGGTCGGCACGGGCCCGGGCACCCCCGCCCATGTCGCTGTCGGTGCTCGTGTTGGGTAGGGTGATGCCGTGGCCGTGGGCGCGCCTGTAAGTGCCGG
>JAAXUL010001445.1 GCA_013336035.1 Chloroflexales bacterium | reverse complement strand
CTCGGGCGGCGGGCGCAGCCACTCGGCGGGCAGATCGGCCAGAGGCAGGTCATCGAGCCCCAGAGTCTCGGCGAGGGTCGGACGCTCCTCGCTCAGATAGAGCAGCCCGGTGATGAACTCGCCCGCGGCCCGCGAGCGCTCGAGCATGATCAGGGCCGCCAGCCGGTCCGCGGGGTCGTGGTCGGCGCCGAGCTTACGCAGGCGGATCACCGGGCCATCATGCAGGCGCACATCGCGCGCCTCGCCCGGCTCCAGCTCAACGGCCATCGCCTCGTAGTGAGGGATGAAGGTCAGGTCGTGGAGCGGCTCCTCGTTGGCCTTGCCATAGGCGTAGCTCTTGGTCGACTCGTCGTGGTTGTTGAAGGTGACGCAGGGGCTGATCACATCGATCACAGCGGTGCCGCGGAAGCTGAAGGCCGCCTTGATCAGCTCGCGCACCTGGCGGGCGTCGCCGGCGAACGAGCGGGCCACGAAGCCGCAGCCGGCGATCAGGGCCTCGGTGCAGAGGTCGATCGGGGGCAGCTCGTTCACCCCGGCGTACTTCAGGCTGGCGCCCTGGTCGGCCGTGGCCGAGAACTGGCCCTTGGTCAGGCCGTAGACCCCGTTGTTCTCGATGATGTAGACCATCGGCACGTTGCGGCGCACCAGGTGCTTGAAGCCGCCCAGGCCGATGCTGCCCGTGTCGCCGTCGCCGCTGACGGCCAGGGGCAGCAGGGTGTGGTTGGCCACGTGGGCGCCCGTGGTCACGGCCGGCATGCGCCCGTGCAGCGAGTTGAAGCCGTGCGAGCGCCCCAGCAGGTAGGCGGCCGACTTGCTCGAGCAGCCGATGCCGCTCATGCGGATGACCCGGTGGGGCGGCAGGGCCAGCTCGAAGGCCGCCGCGATGATCTGGCTCGCCACCGAGTCGTGGCCGCAGCCGGCGCACAGGGTCGAGGGCGCGCCCTTGTAGTCGGCCTTGCTCAGGCCGAGCGTGTTGGTTAGCTGTGTCGCCTGCCGCATTGCGCTCCTCCAGGTGTGATCAGCCGTCACTATACTCGGTGTGTTGGTCAATCATAGCAGGTTAGCTCCGCCGTCCGCAACAGCGGCCGCCATCAGGGCCAGGCCGGGGGCCCGCGCTCAGAATCCTTGCGCAGGCAGCACCATCAGGTGATAGTCGGGGTGCCCGGAGGTCCGGCTGCGCAGCTTGACGATGACGTAGTGCCCCATAACCGGGCGGCCCGCGCCGTCGGCCACAAGGTTGGGCAGGATGACCGCTCCGAGGGGCGCCAGGTCGCGGTCGCCGTAGAGCAGAAGCGCGCCGTCCGAGGCGGGCTCCGACGACATGAGGCACAGCCGCTCTCGGCGGCCGGGTCGCCGACCGGGCCGGGTATGGCCAGCACCTGGCCCGCCGCCGCGCGGCAGGCCGCGGCCAGCCCGCCCACGCCCGCGAGCTCGCCCGCGTAGGTCAGATCGTCGGCCTCGCTCTTGGTGACCTTGAACACGGTGCCGCAGGCGGTGAAGAGGCACGACCCGTCGGAGGAGAGCCACAGCTCGACGCCCCGGCCAAGCTCGGCGAGGATCTGGTAGCGCCCGATCATCTGCGTCGTCATAGCGAGGCCCCCCGGCGCAAGTGCATGCACGATCCTCTCGCAGGGGTGCGGGGAGGGCCTGACCTCCCCAAAAAGCTATCTGCCCGTCAGCGTAGCGCGGACGGATTATCAGGCGAGCAGGCGCAGCACACCATCGGCCACAAACTCTGCCGTCAGGGGCAGGCCGTCGCCGTGGGCGAGGCTGAGCAGTCGGGCGGCGTGCTCGGGGCAGTGCAGCCGCAGCAGATCGCGCAGCTGGCCGTCCTGGTCAAGCTCGACCACCACGCAGGTGCGATGGCGGGCCACGAAGTCGCGGGCCGGCTCGCCCAGGGGCAGGGCGCGCACGCGCAGGTACGCCGTGGGCAGGCCGCGGGCGCGTAGCAGGTCGCGGGCCTCGCGCAGGGCCGCGTCGGAGGAGCCGTAGCCGACCAGGCCGACCTCGGCCGTGGGGTCCAGC
>JAAXUL010000621.1 GCA_013336035.1 Chloroflexales bacterium | reverse complement strand
GCCCCCGGCCAGGCTCACCACAGCCTGCCCCTCGCCCTCACCCAGCTGCTGATCGTCCGCCGGCTGTTCGGGGCCGACGGCTAGCCAAGCATCTGCAGCGCCTCCTCCTCCTCGGTGACCACATCGAAGGCCGACTTGAACGCCTCGGCAACCGGGCAGGGTCGGCCTGTCGTAGCGTCGACATACACCCACAGCGTCTCAGCCCGGGCCAGGATCTTGCGGTCCTTCTCGCGCACGAATAGATACTTTCGTGGCGACACCTGCTCGCCGAAGCCGGCGATCCAGGTGAAGATGGCGATCGAGTCGTTCGTGAAGGCCGGGCGCAGATACTCGATGGCGTGCGAGCGGATCACCCCGCTGGTGCGGGTCTCTAGATAGCGTGCGCGGTCCCACCCCCGCGCGGCCGAGTGGGCCGTGGCGATCTCCTGCATCCAGCGCAGATACTCGAGATTGTTGACGTGGCCGTTGATGTCGATGGCCTCGGGCGGGGCGACCAGGGTCTGCATAAAGATCCGGCGCACGAGGGCTCTCCTGTGGCTGGAGGGGTTCGTAGAGGGAGGGCCGTAGCCCCGCCGCTGGGGTTCAGAGAGGGAGGGGCCCGGGGAGAGCCGTAGCCCTCCCCGAAGAAGACCATACAACCCGTCCGAGTAGCTCGGACGAGGCAGACCTTACAGCCCGGCAGCCTTGCGCAGGGCCTCGACGCGATTGGTGCGCTCCCAAGTCAGGTCGATGTCGGTGCGGCCGAAGTGGCCGCCCGCCGCCGTCTGCTTGTAGATTGGGCGGCGAAGCTCGAGGTCGCGGATGATCGCGCCTGGGCGCAGGTCGAAGACCTCGTTCACGGCCTTGAGGATCACCTCGTCGGCGACCGCGCCGGTGCCGAAGGTCTCGACGCTCAGCGAGAGCGGCTTGGCCACGCCGATCGCGTAGCTGACCTGCAGCTCGACCCGCTCGGCCAGGCCGGCGGCGACGATATTCTTGGCGACCCAGCGGCTGGCGTAGGCGGCGCTGCGGTCCACCTTCGACGGGTCCTTGCCCGAGAAGGCGCCGCCGCCGTGGCGGGCCACGCCGCCGTAGGTGTCGACGATGATCTTGCGCCCGGTCAGGCCGGTGTCGCCCATGGGGCCGCCGACCACGAAGCGCCCGGTCGGGTTGACGAAGTACTTGGTCTCGGCGTCGAGCCACTCCTCGGGGATCTCGGCCTTGATCACGTGCTCAATCACGTCGGCGCGGATCTGCTCCTGGCTGACCTCGGGGGCGTGCTGGGTGCTGATCAGCACCGTATCGACGCGCACGGGCTTGCCATAGCTGTACTCGACCGTGACCTGGCTCTTGGCGTCGGGGCGCAGGTAGGTGAGCGTGCCGTCCTTGCGCACCTTCTCGATGCGGCGGATGAGGCGGTGGGCCAGGGCGATGCTGGCCGGCATCAGCTCGGGGGTCTCGTTGCAGGCGAAGCCGAACATCATGCCCTGGTCGCCCGCGCCTACCGCCTCGACCTCGGCCTCGGTCATCTGGCCGGACTTGGCCTCGAGGGCCTTATCGACGCCCATCGCGATGTCGGGCGACTGGCCGTGGACGGCCACCAGCACGCCGCAGGTGTCGGCGTCGAAGCCGAAGTCACCGCTGGTGTAGCCGATCTCTTTCACGGTTGTGCGCACGATCTCCTCGATCGGGATGTAGCCCTTCTCGTAGGTGATCTCGCCGAGCACGACGATCAGGCCGGTGGTGGTGGCCGTCTCGCAGGCCACGCGGGCGCGCGGGTCGTGGGCCAGAAACGCGTCGAGGATCGCGTCGCTGATCTGGTCGCACATCTTGTCAGGGTGCCCGCTGCTCACGCTCTCGCTCGTGAAGTAGAAGCGGGGAGAGTTGGTGAATGTGGTTGACATAATTTTTTACGTTCCCTCCTGCCAGCTGTTGAGGTAGGCTTCCTGCTCAGGGGTGAGCACATCGATGTTGACGCCCATCGCGCGCAGTTTAAGGGCGGCGATCTCCTTGTCGAGCTCCTTGGGCAGCGCGTGGACGCCGATGGCGAGCTTGCCCTTGTTCTTCAGCAGGAACTCGCCGGCCAGGGCCTGGTTCGCGAAGCTCATATCCATCACCGCGCTGGGGTGGCCCTCGGCGCTGGCGAGGTTGACGAGGCGGCCCTCGCCGATCAGGTTGATCCGGCGCCCATCGTTGAGGATGTACTGGTCGACGGATGTACGGGGCTGCCGCTTCTCGGCGGTGATAGCCTCGATGGCGGGGATGTTGATCTCGACGTTGAAGTGGCCGCTGTTGGCGATCACCGCGCCGTCCTTGAGCACCGCGAAGGTGTTGCTGTCGAGGACGTGCTTATTGCCGGTGGCCGTGACGATGAAATCGGCCAGCGGGGCGGCCTGCTCCATCGGCATCACGCGGAAGCCGTCCATCGTAGCCTCAAGGGCCTTGACAGGGTCGATCTCGGTGACGATCACATTGGCGCCCATGCCGCGGGCGCGCTCGGCGATGCCGCGCGAGCACCAGCCGTAGCCGGCCACCACGAAGGTCTTGCCCGCCAGCAGGATGTTCGTGGCTCGGATCAGGCCGTCCAGAGTGGACTGGCCGGTGCCGTAGCGGTTATCGAACATATGCTTGGTGTCGCTGTCGTTGACCGAGATCACCGGGAAGGGCAGCACGCCCTCGGCGGCCATCGCCTTGAGGCGGATGACGCCGGTGGTGGTCTCCTCGGTGGAGCCGACCATGCTCGGGATCAGGTCGGGGCGGTCGCGGAGGATGCCGGTCACCAGGTCAGCGCCATCGTCCATGGTCAGCTGGGGGTTGTGGTCGAGGGCAGCCTTGAGGTGCTGGAAGTAGACCTCGTCGCTCTCGCCCTTGATCGCGTAGACCGGGATCTCCTCGTAGGCCACGAGGGCGGCGGCCACGTCATCCTGGGTGCTGAGGGGGTTCGAGGCGCAGAGCACAATGTCGGCGCCGGCGGCCGAGAGGGCGCGCATCAGGTTGGCGGTCTCGGTGGTCACGTGCATGCAGGCGCTGACCTTCACGCCAGCCAGGGGGCGCTCCTTCTCGAAGCGCTCCTTGATCAGACGCAGGACGGGCATCTCATTCTCGGCCCAGTCCATGCGCTTACGGCCCTGCTCGGCCAGCGTAAGGTCCTTGATGTCGTACGACTTCGTCATGTAGTCCGTTGCTCCTTACTAAATGGGCCTGGCCTCTGGCCGTGCCCGTACCATACGCTGCTGGCCGCTACTCGGGGTCGATGGCCCGCATCTGGCGGGCGCTGCGCAGCAGGGCGTCTATAGTCGCGGTGGTTATCAAGACTCTCGGCCGGGGCCACTTAGAGGGCCTCCGCCGCGCTCAGCAGCTCAACGGGCAGGTCGGCGCCGAAGGCGGCTTTGTAGCGCTCGGTGAAGTCGGCGCGGGTGTAGCTGTGCTCCTGGCAGCCGCGCTCCTCGATCGCGAAGGCGGCGGCCAGGGCGGCGACGCGGCCGGTCACCTCGAGGGGCAGGTCGCGGGCGATGCCGAAGGCCAGCCCGGCCAGGTAGGCGTCGCCGGCGCCCGTCGGGTCCTTCACCTCGGCCACGGGGGCGGTGGGGATCTCGGCGGCCAGGCGGCCGTCGGTGTAGATCAGCGAGCCCTGCTCGCCGCGGGTGATCACGGTCAGGGGCGTGCTGGCGATCAGCTGCTCCTCGCTGATCTCGAGCTTGCGCGCCATCATGCCGAACTCGTAGTCGTTGCCGACGAACATTTTGGCGCCGGCCAGGCCGACCTTAATATGCTCGGCCTCGAGGCGGGGCGACTGCTTGCCCGGGTCGAAGATATAGGGGATGCCGAGCTGCTGGCACTCGACGGCGTAGCGCTCGATCGCCTTGGGGGTGGTGGGCGAGATCAGCACCAGGTCGCTGGCGGTCAGCCCGCGGTCGGCGAGGGTGCTGTGGTGGTCGTGGCCCATCGCCCCGGCGTAGAAGGCGACGATCTGATTGTTCGCCCGGTCGGTGTTGATAAAGCACGAGGAGGTGAACTCGTGCGTGATTGTGCTGATGCCGGACGTATCGACGCCCTGGCCCTCGAGCCAGGCCCGATACTCGCCGAAGTCCTGGCCAGCCGCGCCGACGATCAGTGGGCGCTCGCCGAGCAGCGCGAGGTTGTAGGCGATATTGCCGGCCACTCCGCCGCGCATCTTGCGCATCGAGTCGACCAGGAAGCTGACCGAGAGCATATGGGCCTTCTCCGTCAGCATATGGTCTTTGAAGTAGCCGGGGAAGTCCATGATGTAGTCGAACGCCAGTGAGCCGGTCACGACGATCCGCACGATGCGTACTCCTCTATTGATTAGTGCTCAAGCTGGTACCTGGCCCTGAGGTGGGCCGACACCTCGCCGCAGAGGGCGGCGGCGCGGGCCGCGAGCTCAGCCGGCAGGTGGGCGAGGCCGCTGCTAGTGCTGATCAGCGCCGCGGCTCTGATCTGGACGGGGCTGAGGTTGCCGGCCGCCGCCAGGTACTCGACGGTGCTCTCGAAGCGGCGCGCCAGCGTCTCGGCGCGCTCTTGGGCCAGGGCCGCCGGGTCGGTGGGGACGACCCCCCACGCGATCACCCCGCCGCGCTCGAGGAAGCCCGCCACGGCGCTGGCCGCCCGGATCAGCCCTGCCCCGTGCTCGTAGGCGTCGAAGCAGACCAGGTCGGCGGGCAGGCTCAGAATATCGTTCCAGTCGAGCGTGCCGGCGATGCACAGCCCCCGCGGCCCAGGGGTGTCGGCCAGGACTCGAGCTAGCAGGTCGAGGCCCTCGTGCCAGTCGAGGGGGCAGAAGGGCGAGCTGAGCGCGTCGAGGAAGGGCTCGTCCAGGCAGACCACTATGCTGCCCGTGTGGCTGTCGGCCTGCTCGTGGAGCCATGTCGCCCGCAGGATGAGGTGCTGGGCGATGGCCTCGCGCAGGGGCGGGCTATAGGCCAGGGGCCGCTCTTGCTCGTCGACGATCTGGAGGGCCGCGCTGACCGGGCCCATAAGCTCGGCCCGGGCCGCCTGGGGGCGGGCCACGTCGAGCTGGCGGAGCATCTCGGCCACCGCGGCGGCCTGCTCGGGCGGGGGCGCGCCAGCCCCGTGCTCGCCCTGGAGGTAGGCCAGGCCCAGCCGGCCCAGCTCGCCCTCGGCGGCCTGGCTGTTGAGGGCGGCCCGCTCGTGCTCGAGGGACAGGCCGGGGAAGCCGGCCGCCGTGAGGGCAAGGGCGCGCTCGCGCGGGGCGCGCTGGGCCAGCG
>JAAXUL010001444.1 GCA_013336035.1 Chloroflexales bacterium | reverse complement strand
TGTGGTGGTATCCAGGCCTGGAGCCCTCAACCCTTCCATCCGCCGGTAATGCTGGGTAATCATGCGGTCTCTATCCTTTGGCGACAGCAGCTCACTGCCCGGAATATTTAGAATTTCCTCGGCTGTATACCCGAGAAGCTCACAAAACGAGGTGTTAACAAATTTGAAATGCCCATCCTGGGCAATGCCAATGCCATCCCTCGATTGCTCTATCATTTTTAGGAAAATCCCGCACATATAATGCAGTACGCTCCACAGGGGAAAGGAACTGCAACATGCCGAAGATCAGCACGGCCGAGGCCAGGACGGGCTGCGCCGTCAGCGTGCGCTGGCTGCAGCCCGCGACACGCGTCTTCGTCAATGGGCAGCCCGCCCTGCTGAGCACAAGCAGCGGGCTGTGCCAGAGCGCCGCCCAGGCGCCCCAGGGCGCGCCGATCATCATCGGCGCCCAGTCGCGCGTGAGCGGCACATGAGCAATATCGACTACCCGTTTCAGATCGACGGGCGCGGGCGCAGCGCGGGCGCCGGCGACGACGACCATATCCGCGACCTGATCGAGCAGGTGCTCTTCACCGCCCCCGGCGAGCGGGTCAACCGGCCCGACTTCGGCAGCGGGCTGCTGCAGCTGGTCTTCGCGCCCAACAGCGACGAGCTCGCCGCGACCGTGCAGCTCACTGTCCAGGCGGCGCTCCAGCAGTGGCTCGGCGACCTGATCACGCCCGAGGCGGTGCTGGTCGAGAGCGTGGATGCGACGCTCGAGGTCACTGTGCAGTACGTGGTCACGCGCACCCGGCAGCGCCGGCTGGCCCAGTTCACCCGCGAGGTCTAGGGATGCAGTACCGCTGCGCAAACGAGCGCCGCCGCCAGGCCGTGCTGGGCCACGGCAGCCTGAACGGCATCGACTACCTGGAGGTGCTCGACCGCGAGGCGCCCCTGGGCAGCCCGCCGCAGCAGACGCTCCTGGTCCGCCTCCTCAAGCCCCTGACGGCGAGCCTTGATGGCAGCAATGTGCGGATCGAAGGCGGCGTGCGTGTCACCCCTGTGCGCGTGCTCTGGGCCGCGCCCGCGACCGAGGCCGACTCCCTGCTCCAGTCCGGGCTGATCCAGCCCCTGGAGCACGCCTTCTTCAGTGGCCAGCGCGAGCCAGAGCAGCTGCTGCTCGTGCGCACCGACGCGAGCGGCGACTACTCGACCTACCGCCTCTGCCTGGTTGTCGAGCCGGACAGCCCCCAGGCACGGGATCTCAGCCTCGACCCGCTGCTGAGCTGCGTCGACCTCACTTTCAAGGCCGAGTGCCCCAACCCCTTCGACTGCGCGAGCGAGCCGCGCTGCCCGCCCGAGCGCCTCCCCGAGCCGCGCATCGACTACCTGGCCCGCGACTACGCCAGCTTCCGCCGCCTGATGCTCGACCGCCTGGCCCAGGCGATACCGGCGTGGAGCGAGCGCAGCCCCGCCGACCTGGGCATCGCCCTGGTGGAGCTGCTGGCCCACGCCGCCGACCAGCTCAGCTACTACCAGGACTCAGTCGCGACTGAGGCCTACCTCGGCACGGCCCGCCGGCGCGTCTCGCTGCGCCGCCACGCCCGGCTGCTCGACTACGCCATGCACGAGGGCTGCAACGCGCGCGCCTGGGTCCACCTCCAGGTCGCGGCGGCCGAGCTCAACCTCCCCGCCGGCGCGCTCCTGCTGAGCCGCCTGCCCGGGCTGCCGCCGCGCATCACGCTGGGCGAGCTTCCCCAGGCCTTGCGCCGGCGCCCGGTCGTCTTCGAGCCGCTGCACGCCCCCTTGCTGCGCGCGGCCCACAACGAGCTGCGCTTCTACACCTGGGGCGCCGAGGAGTGCTGCCTGCCGAAGGGCGCGACCCGCGCGACCCTGCGCGCCGACGGCCCCGACGGCCCGCCGCAGCTGGAGGCCGGCGACGTGCTGGTCTTCGAGGAGCTGCGCGGCCCGGCGAGCGGGCTGGCGGTCGATGCCGACC
>JAAXUL010000620.1 GCA_013336035.1 Chloroflexales bacterium | reverse complement strand
TGAAGTAGGCGCCGCTCCTGGCAGTGCGCCAGGGGATCTCACGGCCCCCGCCCCGGCTGCTCACCCCACCCCAGGGCCGTTAGATCGTCCAGCAGCGGCTCGCGCGCCGGCTCCGCCGTCGTGAAGCCTGCTCCGGGCCAGAGCGTGCTTGCCGGGCGCGGCATCGCGGTGTGGCGCTGGGCCAGGGCGCGCGGCGAGAGCGGCAGATCGGCCGTTGGCGCGGAGGCCTCGCCGGCGACGTAGCGCGCGGCCAGGCTGGCCGCCCAGACCCCCGGCGCCTGCGCGGCGTCGAAGCGGCCCAGCAGGCGTGGGCCGAAGCCGCTTGCCGCCGGCGGGCGGCTATGTAGCGCCACCTGCCCGGCCAAGTCGGCGCTGCGGGCAATCTTGCGCGCCAGATCCTGCGCCGCGGTCACGGCGCTGGGGAGACGCAACTCGTTCAGCCTGCTCTGCTCGTCCATACTCACTACTTCACGCGCTTGAAACCGTAGTGCAAGAGCTCGATCGTCTCGACCGCCGCCTCAGTCGAGCCGCTCTTGAAGGTCGGCCCGACCCACTTGATGGGCAGGGCGCCCGTCACATCCCAGCGGGCCTCGGGGGTGCCGACATAGCCGATGAGAATGATCGAGAGCTCGTGGCGGGCGATCTTCTTCCCCTCGACCACCCCGGCGTACCATTTCCAGAGCTCGGGCGCCGCGACCCCGCGCTTGAGCACCAGGTTGGAGAACTTCGTGCGCCCGGGCAGACGGTGCTTATGGGTATTCACGCCGCCCTCCTCCCACTCGAAGACCTCGGTCTCGGCCTGCAACCCCGAGCACTCGCTGAAGGCCCCCTCGGTCACGCCCTTCAGCTCAACCCAGAAGCGGTACGAGCTGTAGACAGTTCGGCTGGTCGTCATCTGCTACCCTCCCTCCTCGGCCAGCTCGTTCAGGCGGCGGTTGATCGCGGCGACCTGCGCGGCCCACGCGTGCCGCTCGCGATGCTCCAGGGCGAGAATGCTCTCCATAGGCCAGTGAAAGTGGTAGGCGATGTAGGCTACCTCCTCATAGAGCCGGTCGAGGGGGTAGCCTACGATCCCCCCGTATAGCTCACATCCAGCTCGAAGCGATGGGCGCAGGCCGGGCAGATCGCCTCGACCAGGCTCGTGCCGGTCTCGTTGATGCGCCGGTAGAAATCCTGGAGGTAGGCCAGGTCGGCCGAGAAGAGGCTCTCGATCACCCCGGCGTTGACATCGCTCAGCTCGCCGAGCCTGGTGATCACCCGCGCGAGCAGGATGATCACCAGGTAGGCCTGGTTGGCGCGCACCCGCGGGTCGCGCATGGGCGTGATCTCGTCCAGCGCGGTCGCCAGGCGCATGACCCCGTGGCGGTGGAGGTTGCCCTCGCGGTCGACGTAGCCGCGCGGCAGGGTGAACTCGAACTCGGTCTGGAGTGTCATCTCACTTCACCCGCTTAAGCCCCTCGTGGCAGATCGTGATCTCCTCGATGGCGATATCGTTATTGTTGGCGTTGAGCTGCGGGCCGGTGATCTTCGAGGGCCAGCCAAACTCGAAGTTGTAGCGGGCGATCTCGCTGTTGGACTGGTTGTAGAGCACGATCGAGCCGTTTTTGCGGGCCTGGTCCACCTGGCCCTCCTCGATCTGCTTGCGCCACTCCCACAGCTTCATATCGTTGGTGACACCGCGCTTGAGCACGATATTCGACCACTTCAGCTCGCCAGGCACCTTCTTGATCATCGTGACGCCGTTCTTGCCGGCCTCCTTGTACTCGATGATGTTCGACTCGGAGTCGAGGCCGCTGCACTCGCGGAACTGCGCCTCGGCGATCCCGTCCAGCTCTAGATAGAAGTGGTACCCGGTTAACGGATCGAAACGGCTGCCCGTCGCCATACAAACCTCCTGCTAACCCTGGCTTACTCTGAGACGCCGCCGCCGCCGCTCATCTGCTTGAAGCGGAAGATCACGAACTCGGCGGGCTTCACCGGCGCCAGCCCGACCTCGACGATCAGCTGGCCGGCGTCGCGCACGGCCGGCGTGTTTAGCTCGGCGTCGCACTTGACATAAAAGGCCTCATCAGCCGTGGCCCCGAAGAGCGCCCCGGAGCTCCAGACGCGATTCAGGAAGGCGGTGATGGTGCGCTTGACGCGCTCCCAGGTGTCCATATCGTTGGGCTCGAAGACGACCCACTGGGTGCCCTCGTAGATGGACTCCTCGATGAAGTTGAAGAGCCGGCGCACGTTGATGTAGCGCCACTCGGAGGAGGGCGCGGCCAGGGTGCGCGCGCCCCAGACGAGGATGCCGCGCCCGGGGAACTCGCGGATGCAGTTGACGCCGATGGGGTTGAGCACGCCCTGCTCGGGGTCGATCAGGCGCCGCTCGAGCTTGAGCGCGCCGCGGATGGCCTCGTTCGCCGGGGCCTTGTGCACGCCGCGCTCCTCGTCGACGCGGGCGTAGATCCCGGCGATGTGGCCGCTCGGCGGGATCATGATCATGCGCTCGCCGCCGTTCTTCGCCTCCGGGTTGGCGACACAGATCCAGGGGTAGTAGATGGCGCCGTACTTGCCGGTGTCGCTGTCAAAGTTGGCGGTGCTCATGCGGTACGTCTGGATCTCGGCGACCGACATAGCGGGCGGCGCGTCGAGGATCGCGAAGCGGTCCTTCATCGTCGTGCAGTGGTTCAGCAGGTCTTTCTGTAGCCCGGCCAGGATGAGCCGGTCGTCCTCCTGCTTCTCGGTGCGCATATAGGCGCTCATCAGGTCGGGGCAGACCAGCATGGTGATATCGCTGATCTCTTCGAGGGCGCCCAGGCCCGTGCGCTCGGTGACGTCGCCCGTGATCGCGTCGGGCTCGACGATGCGCGAGGTGTGGAAGAACTGGTCGGGTTTGTAGAGGGCGTCCGGGGGGCATAGGGCAAGGGCTTCGGCGGGGTCGAGTGCCGGCGCGATGGCCGACAGCAGCCGCGACTCACGCTCGAGCACCTCGACCAGATTGCGCGCCCCGCGCGTCGCCTTGCCGAGGGTCAGGCCATCAAAGCTCTCCTCGGGCTTGTCCCTGGCCGGGTCGCCCAGGTAAATACTGAGCTTGAACAGCCCCTCACCGCCGCCGCCCGCCTCGGCCTTTGGCTCAGGGCCCTCGACCTTCGGCTCGGCCCCTTCCCCTTTGGGCTCGCCGCCCTCAGCTTTCTGAGCGGCGCCCCCAGCTTTACCGCCGGCGCTGCGCTCAATCTTCACGGTCAGCTGTTTGGCCTGCTTGAGACCGCCCTTGCTGCGCAGCTGGAGGGCCTTCTTGCTCCCGTTGAGCGGCAGCGTGGTCAGCGACACCGCACCTGAGTCGACAGACGCCTGATCCTCGATCGTCGCCAGGCTCTGCACATAGCAGGCCTGCCCGCCGTTGAGGAAGTAGCCGTAGACGGCATACGGGAGGTAGAAACCGCCGACGTAGATGCGAACCTCTTCGCCCGGCGTGCCGTCCTGCTTCACGATGGGCCTGGTGCAGAAGGCATCGACAAACTGGCTCCAGCTGGCGATGAGCACCGGCTGGCCCGTGTTCCCCGGGGGGCGCGTGAAGGTAAAGCCGATGAAGGCGGGCATGGCGGTGCCGACGCCCTGGATGGGCCGGCTTCCGGCGGGCAGCTCCTCGATGTAGACGCCGGGGACCTTGTACTCTACGGGCATTCCGCGTCTCCTTCTGTGCTAGGTCAGGGGTCAGCCGTCGGTGTCGCCGGCGCCCTCGGCGGGCGGCACACCGCCGTAGTGGAACGTGAGGCCGTAGCCTGTCTCGCGCACGAAGACCTCGCGCCGCTCGGCCCAGCCCTCGTGCTGGAGCGCGACGATGTGGCGGCCCGGCGGGAGGTCGAAGTGGAAGCGCCCCTCGTGGTCGGTGGCGGCGCGCAGGTTCGTGCCCGCCACCGTCACCACAACCCCGGCGATGGGCGCGCCGCTCTGGTCGCGCACGACATCGCCGTAGCCGTGGCGCGAGCTGGCGGCGCGCGGGTCGCGGAGGGTGATGGTGCGCCTGATCGTGCCTCCGCCAGCCTCGACGCTCACCAGGTGCTGGCCGGGCGGCAGGTCACCGAGCCAGAAGCGGCCCTGGCTATCGGTCGTCGTGCTGTAGCCGGTGCCAGGGACGGTGATCGTCAGGCCACCTGGCGCTACGCCCTCGGGCAGCTTGACGATCCGGTTGACCCTGAAGCCCAGCTCCGCGGTCGACTCAGGGACCTGGATGCGGATGCCGGCGGCGAGCACCGGCGGGCCGGCGAAGGCGCGCTCGCGGTCGAGGCCGACGGTGACGGCGTAGCTGAGCGAGGGCTTGATCGGGTTCTCGAAGGTGCTCCAGAACTCGCCGGGGCTCTTCAGCACGCCCTCGGGCTGGGCGACGGCGGCGTAGATCGGCAGCGGGTGGTCGCGCAGGCTCTCGGGCAGGCACGCCCGCAGCTCGGCGCGCAGCTCGTCGCCCTGCCTGTCGCGCCTGCCGTCGTCCGGCAGATCGGGGCGCCCCGGCGGCTCGTGCAGCACCGGGAAGCGGGCCAGGGTGCGGAGCACGCGCCAGAGCAGGCGGTGCTCGTCGGCGAAGTTGCCGCGCTGGGTCCAGGCGGTGAGCAGGTAGGTCAGCTCGACGTAGAGGGGCGGGGGGCGGCGGGAGACGCCCGCGCGCCGGTCGCCCTCGACCTGCCAGCCCTCCTCGCGCAGCAGCTTGCGCTCGTGGATGTTGAAGAGGTAGCAGTTGATCGTGGGGCGGGTGACCCCGCCGGACCACTCGCGGTCGGGGATGCTGAAGTCGATATCGACCTCGGACGGGCGCAGGTCGCCCATGCGGACGAGGATCTGGCGGATCGTCTCGTCGATGTCGTTTAGCTCGTCGCGCCCCCGTGCGTCAAGGGTCATGGCTTTGCCCCGATCCCGCTAATCATCCTTCATCCCTCATCCCTCATCCTGCTCCTCCTCGAGCTCACCGTCCTGGCGGGCGACGGCCGCGGCGGCGGTCTCGTCGGCCTCGCGCTGGGCCTGGGCGGCGGCGCCCGAGGTGACGGCGGCGGAGGTTGCGTCGGCCGCCTGCTCGCTGCTGTCGCCGGCTGGGCCGACGCGCATCGTCCCGCCGCCGCCCGCCGATCCGCGCTGCTGCACGACGTGGGTCAGCTCGTGGGCGAGCAGGCCCTGGTCGCTGGGGCTGGCGTCCTGGCGGAAGAAGATATCGCTGCCCACCGTGAACGCCCGGGCGGATACGGCCCGGCTCAGGCGGTCCGCCGCGCTGTCGGCGTGCAGGTGGACTGCGGAGAGGTCGCCGCCCAGGGAG
>JAAXUL010000619.1 GCA_013336035.1 Chloroflexales bacterium | reverse complement strand
CCAGGACCCCCTGGCCGGCCCGCCCGCCCGCGACCCCGCCGCCCCCGAGCACGTCGTCGACGAGCTGGGCGGCGACTTCTGGCACAGCAGCCCCCTCGCATCGAGCAACATGGGCTGCGGCAGCGGCCGTCACGCCTACTGGGCAGCTGGCAGCGGCGACCCGGCGACAGCCCCCGTCGCCCGCTGGCAGCCCAACCTCCCCGCCGAGGGCACCTACGACGTCTTCGTCCACATCCCGGTCTGCCCCAGTAAGCGCGCGCCCGCCACCCAGGCCCGCTACGTCGTGCAGCACCGCGACGGGGCCGTCGAGATGTCCGTGAACCAGCAGGCCCAGGCCGGCTGGGTTCTGCTGGGCCGCTTCCCCTTCGCCAGCGGTAGCGGCGGCTTCATTCAGCTTGCTGCCCTCTCCCCCAACGACACCGCCGTCTGGTTCGACCAGGCCAGGTGGGTGCTCGTACCATAAACAGCTGCCCCCCTCTCCCGCAAGCGGGAGAGGGGGGCAGGATGCTAGGGCCTGCGCCCCTAATCCTCGCTGCGCTCCTGGATCACGTAGAGCAGCTCGAGCAAGATATTCTTCACGCTCTCGCGCTCGGAGGCCACACAGGGCAGCACCTTGATGTGGGCGGGCTGGCGCAGGGCCAGGCGCAGCTCATCAGGGCTCCAGGCGTTGGGGCGGTCCTGCTTATTGGCGGCAATAACATAGGGCGTGTCGCGGTACGAGACGAAGAAGTCGATAATCCGGTTCGTCTCACGGAACGTCTCGGGGCGGGTACTATCTACCAGGATAACCAGGCCGAGCATCCCCTCCGAGAGGATCTCCCACATAAAGTCGAACCGTTTCTGGCCCGGGGTGCCGAAGAGGTGCAGGACCAGGTCGTCGGCGATCGCGATGCGACCAAAGTCCATCGCGACCGTCGTCTCCTTCTTGATCATCTTGGTATCGTCGGTCGCGCGACGCTCAGTCGAGACAACCTCGATCTCGCTGATCGCCTTGATGAACTCGGTCTTGCCCGCGTTCACGGCCCCGCTGATCACCATCTTTACAGTCTGCACACCAGCCCTCCGCTATGGTGCTGTGCCCTGGCTGAAGCACATCGGGTGTCACATGCCTTTGATACGATTGATGATGCGGTTCACCAGGCTCTTCTTGACCCTGGGCAGGTCAGCCGCCTGCGGCCCGCGGTTGACCATCGGCTTGGGCTTCTTTTGCACCTCCACAAGCCCGGCAGTCAAGAAGCCATAGACGATCCGGCAGACGTCGAAATCGCCGAGGCCGGTCTTCTGCGCGATCTCAGCCAGGGTGTCCCTGCCGTTGATGCGCGCGAAGATGCGCCACTCCTCGGGGGCTAGCTTGACGCCCTTGGCCTTCTCGCCGGGCTGCTCGAGGAAGCGGACAACCATATCGGTAGAGGGTATCCGATCCTTGATCCGCCCCCACTCATCGATGCGGCGCACCCCCTCCATGATTAGATGGTCCACCGAGATCGGCGTTGGGATGACCGGCGCGTCGGCGGCAGGGCGCTGGTTCTGCTCGAAGCGAAACTCGCCCTCGGGCCAGCCGAAGAGGCCGTAGACCGACTCCTCGGTGAAGCCCTGGAGGGCGCTCTGGAGCCTCTCTATGGCGGCAAGCTGCTCGTCGACGATCACCTGGGTCAGCGTGGCGCCGTTGCCGCGTGTAGCAAGGTGTTGGCGGGCCTGGTCGAGCTGATCAGTGCTGATCACACCGAGGCGCACCAGCAGGTCGCCCTGCTGATCCTCGGGCTTGCGCACCGCCATCACCAGCTTCCCCTTCTCGAAGAAGAGCAGGGCCATCTCGTGCTCGCGGGTGAGATGCAGGCCACCGGTCTTGTAGCCGCGATCGACCAGGTAGAGAAAATCGGAGAGGCCGAAGTCTCGAATATTGCCTACCAGCGCCATTGTACTGCCCTCCGGGGACCGCGTCGGTCGTATCCCTGACTTGTATGAGCGGAGGCCGTAAGGCCGCCCTATGCGGAAAGTGCGAGGGCCGGGTCCTGCTCTGCCGTGAGGGTCGGGGCCATGCCGTCAGCCTCAAGCACCGGGACGAGGGCGGCGATCGCGGTGGCGATCATCGCGTCGTCCGGCTCGCGCGTGGTTAGATGCTGGGTCGAGAGGGCCGGCGCGAGTAGGCGACGAACCCAGGGCTGATGGTAGTGCGCGGCGGCCAGCCGTAAGAACTCAAAGGAGACAGACGCCACCACCGGGATCAGGATGATGCGGGCCCCAACGCGCTGCCACCACGGCAGGCCGGCCACGACGAGGAAGATCAAAAAGCCGATCAGGGCCGCGAATACAAGGAAGCTGGTGCCGCAGCGCGGGTGGATACGCGTAAAGGGGCGCACCGCCTCGACCGTGAGGGGGGCGCCGGCCTCGTAGGCGTTGATCACCTTGTGCTCAGCCCCGTGGAAGCCGAAGACGCGCTGGATGTCAGGGATACGGCTGATCGCGTAGATGTAGGCCACCACCAGGGCCAGGTTGATCACACCCTCAATCGCCTCGCGCGCGAGCACCGAGGCGCCCATGCGGGTATAGATCAGGTTCGCCACGACCGAGGGCAGCACGACGAAGATGCCGATGCCGATGGCGAGGGCGCCAACAAATACGGCCCCCTGGGCCAGCGGGGGCAGATCGCCCTCTTCCTCGCCGACGGCCACCGAGGCCGAAAAATCAAGCGCCGCCTTCCCAATCATGAAGGCGTCTTTCAGACCGACGATCCCGCGCAGCACAGGGAGCCGTGCCCAAGACGACTTCTGGGCGCCTGGAAGGGACAGATGTTTGAGGGCGAGCTCACCGTTGGGGCGACACACCGCCACCGTCGCCTGGCGACGACCGCGCATCATCACCCCTTCGAGGACCGCCTGCCCGCCATATGAAAAGCGCTGTTCGTCCATCTGCCCGTCATGCTAAGCGAGAAGGCCGTCGCCGACATGCTGTTACCGGTTGCGACAGCCTACCACCGCTAATCATACCACGCGCCTGCGCGCTCCGACAATAGGGCCTCGGGCCTTAACGCCCAGACCCCTAGCATACCGAGGGGGGATTACCAGCACATAGCCCCTAGAGCTCCTGCTCCATCCGCTCGGGCGCGTCGCGGCGGGCAAGGCTGGTCGCTGCCGCGCGCACACCTGTAACCAGACTTGAGACACGGATGATCGGCGAGATGACTCGCTCGGCCACAAACGAGGTAGAGCCGCTGACCGTGCTCACCGAATCGCGGGCGTTGCCGGCGATGGTGCGCGTGCTGTCGAGCACATCGTTCATCTTGAGCATGGCCTCATCGAGCTTGGGCAGCACCGTGCCCTTAGCCAGATTGTTGATCTGGTTGACGGCATAGAGCACCGCGAACAGCAGCACCGTCAGCAGCACAACGATCAGCAGCTGGAAGACCCCAAGAATTATGATGAAGATATCGCGGGTCGCCTCACGGACCTCCGCGGGAGCCAGGTACATGCCGACGACAAAGGCGATCAGCAGGATAAAGATCGTCCCGACGCCAATTCCGACCCATTTCCACACAATAGCCCCCTCCGCGCTCAGCGGTGCGCCGGAGCGCCTTGCTCGTTCTGGCGGCATTCCAATGCGGTGATCTGGCCTGGCAATGCCGCCGATTATATCACACCCGCAAGCGTGAAACAACAATCAGCAAGAGCCAAGCCAGCAGCACAGCCTCGAGCACCGGCACGCCGGCGGGGCTGGGCAGCTCGAGCGGGAAGCGCAGCCCCAGGCCGTAGGCGAGCAGACAGCCCACGAAGGCGGTCAGCCAGAAGATCGGCAGCTGCCGCCAGCGCCGCCCGAGCAGCATATGGGCCAGGGCGGCGCACGCTGTGGCAAGGAGCAGCAGCAGCAGGGTCGCTGGGCCAATGCCGAACATCACGTCGTCCTTCCGCTGGTCACCCGCCAATGGGGCGCACGATTCGCCCCCCGCCCAGCACCCGGTCGCCATCATAGAGCACGGCCGCCTGCCCCGGCGTGATCGCCTTGAGCGGCTCGCGCAGCCGCACGTCAAGGCGCCCGCCCGGTAGGGGCGTCACCTCGGCAGGGGCGGCCGCCGCATGGGCCCGCACCTGCACCGCGCACGCGAAGGGCCCGGCCGGCCACTGCCCATCCACAAAGCTCGCCTGGTCCACCGCGAGCCGGTCGCGCAGGATCGCCTCGGGCGGGCCGACCACCAGGGCGTTGCGCCCCACGTCCAGGTCGACCACAAACAGGGGCCTGCCGCCGCCCAGGCCGAGGCCCCGCCGCTGCCCGACCGTGTAGAGCGGCAGCCCCTGGTGGCGCCCGATCTCGCGGCCCGCGAGGTCGACGATCGGCCCCGGCACCAGGCGCTCGGGGACCTCCTCGCGCAGCAGGTTGCGGTAGTCGCCCCCGGGCACAAAACAGATGTCCTGGCTCTCGGGCCGGTCGGCGCTGGCCAGGCCCCGCGCGGCGGCCATCGCCCGCACCTGGGCCTTGGCCAGATCGCCGACCGGGAAGCAGACGCGCGCCAGGTCGGGCTGGCCGAGCATATGGACCATATAGCTCTGGTCCTTCTCGCGGTCCTCCGCGCGCCAGAGCTCGTAAGGCCGCTGACCGCTGGCCGCCCCATCAGCGGCGCGGCCCGGCTGCGGTCCGCTGTCGGTCATCGGTGGTCGAATCCGCGCGTAGTGCCCCGTGGCCACATACTCAAACCCGAGGGCCTGAGCCCGCTCGAGCAGGGCCCGGAACTTAATCTCGCGGTTGCACTCCAGGCACGGGTTCGGCGTGTAGCCCTGGGCGTAGGCCTGGACAAAGTGCTCGATCACGTGGCGCCGAAACTCGCGCTGGTAGTTGAAGACATAGTAGGGCACGCCGAGCTGCGCGCAGACCCGCCGCGCGCTCTCGGCCATCTCCTGCGCGCAGCACAGGCTCTCGGCCAGGCCCTCGTCGTCGTCCCAGAGGTGCATCGTCACCCCGACGACCCGGTGCCCCTGCTCATACAGCAGCGCGGCGGACAGCGAGCTGTCCACCCCGCCGCTCATCGCGACCATAATCGTTGCCATACGGGCATTATACGGGATCAGCTGCCCCTCGCTGAACTTCTCAAAACCGCGGAACTGCTCAACATGAAACAGAGAATCTGCGACCTTCCCTTCGTCGTCGAGGTAGATCGTGATCTTCGCGTGCCCCTCGATGCGGGTCACCGGGTCGATTTTGATCCATTTAGACATGCATGAATGAATTCGGATTTCACCTCATCCAAAGCGGATGCTGTTGCCCGTGAAAGAGGGGGCCTTTCCGGCGACGAGTTCCTGG
>JAAXUL010001443.1 GCA_013336035.1 Chloroflexales bacterium | reverse complement strand
CGCCGACCAGGAAGGCCTCGGCCTCCTGCTCGCTGGCGAAGCTCAGGCCGCGCACGACGGGCACAAGCCACTCTTTGGCCTTGGCCTGGATGCGCTCGGGGGCCTTGGCGCCCTCGGCCTTGAGCTTGTTGAGGACGATGAGCCGGCCGTGGCCGGAGACGAGCCGGCCGGTGGCCTCGTTGATCAGCAGGGGCTCGGCGAAGCCGAAGCGGAGGATGCTGGCCCGGATGCCGGCCTCGTCGTGCAGCTTGGCGTTGCGCGTGGCGGGCAGCAGGGCCGAGAGGGCGGTGTACTCGATGCGGAGTTCGGAGGATGCCAAGACGGTCTCCTTGGTTGTCGCGGTGGGCAGGATTGCCGTCGCGAGCAGGTCCGAAAGGAGACCGGGCGGGAGCCTTTTGCGGGCACAAAAAAAGCACGCGCCGAAATCCTTTCGGCGCGTGCTCGCTGCCTTGCACGGTCAGTATACAGCGAGTTCGTTTCGTTGCAAGCTAGGCGGCCAGCACCCGCATCGGCCCAGAGGACGCCCCCGGCGTGCGTGGGTGGGCCAGCCCGCACGATGGACAATGTAGTTGCGCCTCGGCCTCGGGGCACACCGCCAGCCAGCGGCGAGCGCAGGCGGGGCACCAGGCCCACTCAGCTGCCCAGGGCCGCTCGTCGACCTGCTGGCAGTACGGGCATGGGACGCTCCGGCCATCCTCGGGGACGGGCGCAGCCCAGACGCGGCCACAATGGCAGCACGTCCCCTGGATGACGATCGCGGCGGTGGCGAGCCTCATCACGCCGCCAGCGCCCGGCGCCGCCTCGGCGACGGCACCGAGCTGTCGAGGATGACCGGCCAGGTGGCGTTGCTCTCGCCCCGCTTCGCCCCCCGGTACATCGACTCGTTCAGCAGGATCTGCCTGACCGTCGAGGCGTACCAGACCTTGCCGCCGTGGGGCGTCGGCACGCCCTCACTGTTGAACTTGCCCGCGATGCTGTTCAGCGAGAACATCACGCGCAGGGTAAAGACGCGCCGCACGACCGCCGCCGCCGGGGGCACGACCACAAGCGTCCCGCCCTCGCGCCGGTAGCCGTAGGGGACGTTGCCGCCCTTCTCCCCGTCACGCCGGCCCCGAAGGTTCCGCCCGTCGGTCGTGCGCTTCACAATCTGGTCGCGCTCCAGCTGGGCCAGGGCCGCGAAGATCGTCAGCACGAACTTGCCCGCCGGCGTGGTCGTGTCCAGGCTCTCGCGGCAGCTCACCAGCTCGGCCCCGGCCTCGGTGATCGCGTCCACCAGGTCGAGGATCACCCGTGTCGAGCGCCCCAGCCGGTCCAGCGCCGCGATGATCACCACGTTCACCTTGCCGGCCTTCACGTCGGCCAGCAGCCGGGCCAGGGCGGGCCGCTTGGTCGGCCCCAGCGTGCCCGAGATCCCGGCGTCCTCGTAGACTTTCGGCGCCGGCCAGCCCTTCATCATCGCCATGCCCAGGCCCTGCTGGCGCTGCACGTCGAGCCCGTAGCCCGTCTCGGCCTGCTCGTCGGTTGAGACGCGCACATACAGGGCCGGGAGGATCGGGCCGGAGATATGCGAACCGACCATGAGCTGCGGCGTGGCCGCCGGTCGCTTTGCGGTGCGTGCCATCAGCGCCACACTCCTGTCAGCTTGCCCTCGACCTGCGAGAGCGCGAACTGGAGGGCCGCCCGCTGCGCGTGGTAAAAGATGCGCTGGAACATGATGTTCTCGCCCAGCGCCGCCATCACGAACTCCAGCTCCTTCTCGCGCAGGTCGGCGCCGTACAGCGCAATCGACGTGTCCGAGAGCACCTTGAGCTGCCGCTTGATCTCCTCGATCTCACCCTCGCCAGCCGCTACGGGCTGCCCGTCCGCGGTGAATGTCTGGACCACGATGCTTGCTCCTGTGTCAGTCTGCGATGAGCCGCCGCGCCACGGCGGCGATGTGCGTCCCGTAGTGGATGCCGGGCTTGGCCCAGCCGAGCCCCGAGGGGTTGTGCGCCTGGCCGAGATGCCGCAGGCAGCGCACCGAGCCGCGC
>JAAXUL010000080.1 GCA_013336035.1 Chloroflexales bacterium | reverse complement strand
GCGGGCCCGCGTCGGCATGGTCTTCCAGGACCCCGACGACCAGCTCTTTTCGCCGACGGTCTTCGACGATGTGGCATTCGGGCCGATCCATATGGGCCTGCCCGAGGCCGAGGTGCGCGCGCGGGTGGCCCTGGCCCTCGACCAGGGGGCTAAGGGGGGCTTCGAGCGGCGCATGCCCCACCACCTCAGCCTCGGGCAGCGCAAGCGCATCGCCATCGCCACGGTGCTCTCGATGGACCCGGCCATCCTGGCCCTCGACGAGCCCTCGGCCGGCCTCGACCCGCGGGCTCGCCGCGGCCTGATCACGCTGCTGCAGGATCTGCCGCAGGCTATGGTCGTCTCGACCCACGACATGCGCATGGTGGCCGAGGTCTTCCCGCGCGCGGTCGTGCTCGAGCAGGGCGCCGTGGCCTTCGATGGCCCCTGCGAGCGCATCCTCTCCGACGCGGATCTGCTCAAGCGCTTCGGGCTGGAGGCGCCCTAGGATGCTATAATGTCCTGAGCGATACCCGGCTGGCAGGACGAAACCTGTATGACGCGCTCCCTCCCCTCGAAGGTGCGGCCCCTTGGCGCGGCGGACGCCGTTGACGCCTTCCTCGCCGCGCCCGAGCTGTCCGGGGATCTGGCGCAGCAGGTTGCCCAGACCTTCCAGGCCCTCGGCGACCTGACGCGCGCCCGCATCGTCTACGCCCTCACCAAGGGCGAGCGCAGCGTCGGCGAGCTGGCCGCCATCGCTGAGATCTCGCCCTCGGCCACCTCCCACCAGCTCAAGACTCTGCGCGACCTGCGCATCGTCAAGCACCGCCGCGCCGGCACCCATATCTTCTACTCGGTCGATGACGCCCACGTCAGCGCCCTCTTCCGCGAGGCCCTCCACCATCTGGCCCACGTTGTCTATGGCCTGCCCGACCACCCCGAGGAGTAGCGGCCCGCGGAGGAGTGATGCGGTGAGCGCCAAGCTGAACTCGCAGCGGCTGCTGGAAAGCCATCGGCTCGCCTACGAGACCTGCACCTACGCGTACGACCCCGAGCGCCCGCCCGACGCCGAGGAGGTGGCGCGCCTGATCGGCATGCCGCCCGGGCAGGTCTATAAGACCCTGGTGCTGTCCGGCGCGAGCCATGGCCGCCCGGTGCTGGTGATGCTGCCCGCCGACCGGCAGCTCGATCTGAAGAAGGCCGCGGCGTCGATCGGCCAGAAGCGCCTCGAGCTGATGCCCCGCGCCGACACCGAGCGCCTGACCGGCCTGAAGGTCGGCGGCATCGGCGCCCTGGCCCTCGTGCCGAAAAAGTGGCAGAGCTACCTCGACCGCTCGGCCGAGCAGTACGAGCGGATCTTTGTGAACGCCGGGCAGCGCGGCGTGATGCTGGGCCTGGCCGTGGGCGACCTGCTGCGCGTGCTTGGCGCACAGGTGCTTGACGCGACATAAGCGAGCGCCCGCTCAGGGAGACCTGGCGGGCGCTTGACGATCAGGGAAAGGCCGCGCTGACACCCGCGCTCAGCGGCGGGCCAGGTTGGCGGCGACCAGGATCGGGTCCCACACCGGCGAGAAGGGCGGGGCGTAGGCCAGGTCGAGCTCGGCCAGCTCGTCCACGCTCCAGCCGCCGTGCAGCGCCGCGGCGATCACATCGACCCGCTTGGCGACGCCCTCGCGGCCGACGAGTTGCCCGCCCAGCAGCCGGCGCGAGCCCTGCTCGTAGACCAGCTTCACGTGGATCTGCTGGTGCCCCGGCATGTAGTGGGCCCGCGAGCTGGCCGTGGCGGCCACGGTCTCTACGGCGTAGCCCTCGGCGCGGGCCCGCGCCTCGGAGAGCCCGCTGCTGGCGGCCTCCAGGTCGAAGACCTTCACCACCACGGTGCCGACGATGCCGCCGAAGCTGGCGTCGCCCCCGCCAAGGTTCTCGCCCGCCGTCTTGCCCTGCTTGTTGGCGGTGGTGCCGAGCGGCACCCAGGCGGGGCGCCCGGTCACGCGGTGGTGGGCCTCGGCCACGTCGCCCGCGGCCCAGACGTTGGGCAGATTGGTCCGCTGGTGGTCGTCCACTGCCACCGCGCCCGTCGGCCCCAGCGCGATCCCCGCGGCGCGGGCCAGCTCGGCGCTGGGCTTCACGCCCACCGCCATGATCACAATGTCGGCGGGGAAACGCTCGCCCCCGGCCAGCACCTCGCGCACGCGCTCGTCGCCCGCGAGCCCCTCGACCGCCAGGCCCAGGCGGACGTCAACCTGCTGGCGCTCAAGCTCGGCCTGCACGTGGCCGGCCAGCTCGGGGTCGAGGTTGGGCAGCACCTGTGGCAGGCGCTCGATGATGGTGAGGGCCACGCCGTGGGCCGCGAGGGCCTCGGCGAGCTCGAGGCCGATGTAGCCGGCGCCAATGATCACCCCGCGGGCGGGCTGCCGCTCCTCGACCCAGCCCCGGATCGCCAGGGCATCCTCGACGCTGCGCAGCACGAACACGCCGGGCAGGTCGGCGCCCGCGAGCGGCGGGCGGCTCGCCGCGCCGCCGGTAGTCAGCACGAGCTCGTCCCACTGGTCGGTGAGCTCGGCGCCGCTCGCGAGGTCGCGCACGCGCACCGTGCGCGCTGCAGGGTCGATCGCTAGCACTTCGTGCCGGACCAGGGCCTTGATGCCCTGCTTGGCGAACTGCTCGGGCGTGCGCACGACCACATCCTCGACCCGGGCGATCTCGCCCTTGATCGCGTAGGGGAAGCCGCAGGCGCCGTAGCTGACATAGCCCGAGCGCTCGTAGACGACGATCTCCAGCTCCGGGTCCGTCCGGCGCGCCTTGGCGGCGGCGCTCATCCCCGCCGCGCCTCCACCGATAATCACCACGCGCTTGCGCATTATCTCCCTCGTTTCCTGGCGCGGCCACTATGACTGGGTTCAGGCTCCTGCCTGTATGATGTTCCCGGTGAATGCATGGTTACACCCGCTGTCTGTCTACGTTTCGCTGTCACTAGGCTGCGTCAGGACGAGTGAAGTGGGTCTATGATATCATGCTCAAAGTACGGGCGGGGAGGGCTACACCGCGCGACACACTGCGCTAGCGTCCCGTGGAAGGAGCCGACGGATGCCGATGGTCAAGCTACCGCTCACAGTTGAGCACGGGCTACTTGGCTTTGTACGCCAGCAGCCGCTCCACGGCTACGAGATCTACCAGCGCTTGTGCGCCACCGAGAAGCTAGGGCTGAGCTGGGGCTGGAAGCAGAGCCAGCTGTACGCCGAGCTGGGGCGTCTGGAGCAGGAGGGGTATCTTGCGAGTACCGTCGAGGCCCAGGGGACGCGCCCGCCGCGGAAGGTCTTCCGGCTGACCCCGGCGGGTATCGCGGCCTTTATGGACTGGATCGCCAGCCCGGTGCCGCACGGCCGCGATCTTCAGCGCGAGTTTCCCGCCAAACTGTACTTTGCGCAGCAGGAAGGCGTCGATGCCGCCCGGGCGCTGCTCGCTCGTCAGCAGGAAGCGTGCCAGAGCTGGCTGAGCGAGCAGCGCGCCCAGGAGCCGCCGCCGGGGGCGGGCCAGGCCTACGCCCGACTGGTGCAGCAGTTTCGCCTCAGCCAGATCGAGACCATCCTGGCCTGGCTTGTGACCTGCACCGCGCTGCTGGAAGAACACGCCGAGGGCGTGCCCTCCCCGTAGCAGCGCAGCGCCTGTGCCCGCCCTACCCGCGTCGCTTCGGCGAGCGGCCATACCTGGGCGGCGAGCATCGCGCGCTACCCTCAGGCGCCGCGTGCTATTATGACGCACGGCATTATGGCAACAGGGTTGTCTGGCCACTTGTGAGTTGCTTGTCATACGTGGTGCCATTCCGTGATGCGTGACCCGCTAGCTGTCGCTACCGCACCCTGCTGCGGGTAGAATCGGCGTGGGCTCGTCCAGGGCTGGGCAGGGCAGGTGGACGGTGAAGGTGCTCCCGCCCCCCTCGACGCTTACTGCCAGGATGCGCCCGTCGTGCTGCTCGACGATCTGGCGCGCGCTCGCCAGCCCCAGGCCCGTGCCGCGGATCCGCCCCGCCACATTGGCCCCGCGGTAGAAGCGCTCGAAGACCCGGGGCAGGTCCGTAGCGGGGATGCCTAGCCCTGCATCCCGCACGCTCACCACCCCCCATGTTCCGGCATCGTCGGTCGCGTAGTCGACCCGCACCGTGATCGGCCCGCCGGTGGGGCTGTAGTTGATCGCGTTGCTGAGCAGATTCTCGAACACCCGCGCCAGGCGCCGCCGATCCCCAAGACACAAGGGTGCCGAGTCCGGCGCTGCGAGGCGGATCTGGTGTCGGGCGCTTGTCGCCTGGGTGGCGCGCACGACCTCCTGGACCAGCGCCACCAGGTCCAGCGGCTCGAGGTTGAGGGTGAGTATCTGCCCGGCGCGGAGCCGCGCCACATCGAGCAGATCTTCCAGCTGCCCGTCCATCTGGCTGACCATGTCGCGGATCACGGTCAGCCTGGCGACGAGCGATTGCTCTGGCTCGCCCAGGCGCTGCACCTGTTTTACCATCAGCTGCGCCTGGCCAAGGATGATGCTCAGCGGATTACGCAGGTCGTGGGAGATCAGCGCGAGCAGCTCGTCGCGCGTATGCACCGCATCCTCGGCCGCGAGGTGGGCGCGCCGCTCTGCCGCGTAGAGCCAGGCCCGCTCGAGGGCCTGCGCGCACTGCTGGGCGACCACCTGCAAATACACCTGGTCGTCGGTGGAAAAGACCCTTGGGCTGGTAAAGATCATGCCCAGCGCCCCGATCATGCGCTGCTGGATCATCAGCGGGATCGCGGCGCACGCGCAAGCCCCCGGCAAGATCTCGCGCATGCGTGGGTAGCGCGCCGAGATCTCGGCGGGGCTTTCGACCCACACCGGCTGCCGGCTGCGAATCGCATCCACAAGCGGGAAGGGCATATCCAGCTCCAGACGATGCTGGAGCATATCCGGCACTGGGGGATAGGTCAGCGTCTTCAGCACCTCCACGGTGCGCCCATCCTCGGCAAGCAGGGCGACCATCCCGGCATGGGCGTCAATCACCTTATGGACTTTTTCGAAGATAGCCGCGGCGACCTGATCGGGCGTAAGCGCCTCGGCGAGAGCGGTGGTGCATGCCAGCAGCTGGTCCCGCTCTAGATCGGCGCGCTTGCGCCGGGTGATATCGACCGAGGTGCTGATCATCCCGATCAGGTTGCCCCGCAGGTCGTAGACCGGCGCGTTGGTGCTCAGCACATCCAGGCGGGTGCCGTCGCGACAATAGAGTGAGAGCTCGCCAGTCCACGAGCTGCCGTCACGCAGCGCCGCTAGTATCGCCGCGGCCTGGTCGCGATCCGGCCCGCCCACCATCATCTCGATCACACTGTGGCCCCGTATCTCGGCGCTGGTCCATCCATACAGCTCCTCGGCGCCGCGGTTCCAGTAGAGCACGATCCCGGAGGGGTCAGTCGCGATCACCGCCTGGCCCACTGCATCGAGCATCCGTGCCTGGAGCTCGATCTGGACCTCATGCTCTTTACGCAGGGTAATGTCTTCGGCAATCCCGGCGGCCCGAACGACCTTCCCCTCCGCGTCCCAGATGGGGAAGCCCCGGTCCCGCACCCAGCGCACGCTGCCATCCGGGTGCACGACGCGAAACTCCTCCTCGTAGGCGCCCATGTAGATGCGCTCGAAAAAGGCGCTGGCGACCCGCTCCCGGTCATCGGGGTGGATGGCCTCGATCCACTCCATGAAGTTGGCGTAGAGCGCGGCGCTGCTGCGCCCCATGAGCCGCTCGTAGGCCGGGCTGATGTACACTAGCTGGCGCTGAGCCGGGTCGGAGACCCAGAAGACATCCTTCACCGCCGCGGCAAACTGGCGGAAGCGCTCTTCGCTCGCGCGCAGGGCCACCTCGGCCCGCTTCTGTGCGGTGATATCGCTGAAGACGACCGCTAGCCCGTCGCCCAGGCGGACGACCATGTTGCGATACCAGGCGCTGATGCCGTCGGTGTCATAATACTGCTCGAAGGCCTGTGGCTCGCCGCTCGTGGCGACCTGGCGGTAGCGCTCCAGCAGGCCATTCATCGCGGTGCCGGGAAAGAGGTCTGTCAGCCTCCGGCCGCGCACCATCACCAGGGGCTGGCCGACCAGGCGCTCGGCGACGGGGTTCAGATACTCACAGGTGAAATCGACGATCGCGCCGGTCGAGTCATAGAGGCTGCGCACTATCGTGATGCCATCGAGCGAGAGCTCCTGGACGGCCCGAAAGCGCTCCTCGCTCGCGCGCAGCGCCGCCTCGGCTCTACGATGGTCGGTAATGTCGCGGATGACCGAGAGGATGCCGGCCCGATGGCCCTGGGCGCTGGTCAGCACGCTGACCGATGCCGCGACGGTGAGCGCGGCGCCGCCCCGATGGAAGTGACGCATCTCGCCGCGCCACGACCCGCTCTCGTCCAGCGCCCTGGGCGCCGCCTGCTCGTCCGCCGGGTCAAGCCACTGGTAGCGGATGACGTCGCCAAGCGGGCGGCCACGCACCTCGTCGGCGGTGAAGCCGTAGAGCCGCTCGGCGCCTGGCCCCCAGTAGATCAGGTGCTCGGCCGGATCGACCGCGATGACCGCATCGTTCAGGTTGGCGAGGATGGCCGCCTGGAACGCCAGCTGATCGGTCGCCTGGTTCAGCGCCGCCTGGGTTGTGGCAAGCGCCATGAAGGGCGCCCGCTGATCCAGGGCCCGGACCGCGCATTCGACTGCGATCACGGACCCGGTGCGTGTGCGTACCGGGTAGTAGCTGGCGAGCCAGCGGCAGAGACGTCCGTCTGATCGCTCGCCGCGCACGTCGATATCAAGGATGGGCTCGCCAGCTGTCAGGACGTGGCGCAGCAGCGGCGTGATCGCTGGCGCCAGGGTGGGCAGGATACCGGCCAGCGGCTGGCCCACATGATCGGCGGCGGGGAGGCCGTGGAGGGCGGCGAGCGTCGCGTCCACCGTGAGGAAGCGCAGCTCATGATCGAGTGCACCGTACCCCACCGGGGCTGTGCGGGCATGATCTTGCGAGACCTGCAATTCGAAGGGATGGTCTTCCAACAAGGACGTCTCCTGCAGCGTCGCAACATGTCCTTCTGTGCTGAAGAAGAGGGTGGATCGAGACAGAAGGCGGCTCGGGGCGGAATAGGGGAGGCATACCTATAACAAACAGTGATTCGCCGGGACTGTAACAGATCTGGTATGCCCTGTCAACGCGGCTGCTGACGCAGGCCCGGCGGGTGGGGCCATTGAGGCGAAGGCCCATCGTCGGGTGGGCTGCCCCACGCGCTTCGCGCCGCACTAGTGGCCGCGGAGCGTCACCCGCGCTGCCAGACGGCTCAGCGGTGGCGCAGCGCTGCCCCCTGCTCCCGCGCCTTGATCGCGGCCCGCAGCGCTCGCCGCTCGCCCAGCCGCGCGACGCTGAACCAGCGCTGGTGCATCTTCCCCTCAGCGTCCCGCCAGAGGGCACGGTCGTAGGGCGCGCCTTTCATGGTCACCCGGGCGACGCCGACGACACCCGTGTTGCTCGCCGCGGCCCCGATCACGGTCCGCTCGGAGCGGGGTTTCCCGAGCTCGCGCTCCTTCGCGTCGCGCCAGGCCAGGGCCGCGGTCAGCGCGCCGAGGCGGTCGCCGTAGGCGGCGTCACCGAACCATTTCTGGTAGACCTGCCCCTTCCAGCCGAGCTTCACGTGGAAGCCGTGGGTCTTCCGATCTGGCCGGTCGACCTGGGTCAGGTTCTTGTGCTTGACGGACTTGCTCTGCCGCGGCCGCCGGCCCAGGCGCCGTGAGGCGGCCAGGGTTCGCGGGGCCGGCGACGGGCTAGCCTCTGGAGCGGGCACGGGGGCGGTCGGCGCGGCTGCCAGGAATTCGGCTGGATCCTCGAGATCGGCAGGCCTTGCCTCGGCGGCGGCAGGCCTCCAGAGGACGAAGGTGGGCCCACTGAGACCGGGCTGACCGTCGGGGCCACGGAGCGGAATGCCGGAGCTCTCCTACTCTACGTAACTGCCCGACCACCGCCGACGCTGCGACTCCAGCGCCTGCCGGTCTGGCCCGTAAGCCTCGACGACGTAGCGTTCGCCATCTCTTCGTCGCTCGAGCCGCACGTTCTCCCTCACGCCCGCGCATCTAAACCTGCCCCCTTCTATAAATATCGCAAGATCGCAAGTGGCCGAAGATCCGCCAGGTGACCAGTTCATGCCCGCGCCTCATGGCCGACGATGGCCTGCCGGCCTATCCTCCAGGCCTGCAGACGCTCGCCTGGGTCGGGCGGCAGGCGCCGGATCTCCCAGCGGCACACCACGACCTGCTGCCCATAGAGGTCCCCCGGCACATTCCAGAAGTCGCGCACCTCGCGGGCGCGCTGGGCGACCACCACGCACCCGTACTGCGCACGAGCGGCTTTGTCGGCGGCCTCCCAGAGCAGGCGCTCCAGCGCCTCGCCCTGAGCCTGCTGTAGGTCTATCACCTGTGCAGTACAGAACTCATTCATCGCGCACACTGCCCTTCCGTGGCCGGCGCGGCGGCACGGCCGTCCGGTGATCCAACCCCAGTTTCTGTAATGAACGCTCGTCTCGGCTAGCCCCGTAGATAGGGTGCTCTGCGATCTAGAGCTGCCCTCGCCGCAGTGGGCCGGTGGTGTAGAGCCGCCGCTACGCCTTCGCGGTGCTACCTGGCGGGCCTCTCTTTGAGGAGAACGTGATAGCTCAGCTCGATAAGATCTATAACTGATTGCAAAACGCTTACTTTGCGAAGCTGTAGCCTACAAGTTTGTCGAACGCCCGGAGCCCTGCTGGAGCCCACCATTGGCGCGGCGTAGTGCCGGTGGTGGCCGAGTCCGTAGGGTCGCAGTGTTCGCATCGGGGCCTCCAGGGTCGTTGACGTTCATCGTTCGTATGGTGCCACGCTAGCGTTACCTAGGCCCGCGACGAGGTTGAACACACTCAGGCTGGCACAGACGGAGCTCGGTGCGGGTCCGGCGCCCTGGGCCAAAAATCGGCGTCATCTGCGGAGGATCTGCCTGGCGCGCAAATGTTGCAACTGGCTGCCAGCAGAAGCGAGCCTGGCTGCGTGAGCGCTTTGGCGCACCTGGAGATGGGGCGCCCCGATGAGCGCCACGCCGGCCCCGGCCCCGCCCGCGGGCGAGCCTGAGCTGCGCATCCATCTGCGCGCCATTGCCCTGAGCTTCCCGGCGACCTACGAGGAGTATCCGCGGGGTGAGGTGGTGGCCAAGGTCAACAAGAAGGTCTTCATCTTCTTCGGCCTCGACGATCCGGCCTCTGGCCTGCGCTGTGGGACGCTGCGCTCAGGCGACACCACCGCGCCCTGGGTCTTGCCTGGTATACGCGGGCGGCGGGGCTACGGCGTTTGCTGCGCCCACTCCTCGCGGAGGATGGCGAAGATGTGGGTGTCGCGCCGCTGGCCGGTCACATCGAAGGTGTTCGCCCGCAGCGTGCCTTCGTGGCGCAAGCCATTCTTCTCTGCCACCCGCGCGCTTGCTTGGTTGCGGGTGTCGCAGTGCCAGACCAGGCGCTCCCAGGGCCAGGCGGTGAAGCCCCAGGCTAGCATAGCGGCCAGGACGCGCGTGCCGAGGCCCTGGCCCGCCGAGGCCGCGCTGATCCACATACCGATCTCCGCGTTGCCCGTTGCCAGGGCGCCGTCGCGCAGGTGGAACCCTGTGCCACCGATCAGGTCGTCAGCGCGCCAGATCCCAAGCACGAAGGTGGTGCTCAGCAGATACTGGGCCGCAAAGCGGCGACAGATAGCCTCGGACTGCTCCAGGCTCTGGTCCGGGAGGGCCCAGGACATCCACGGGCGCAGGTGCGCGTAAGAGCTGGCCATGGCGCGTTGCAGCGCGAGTCCATCGCCCGGGCGGTAGGAGCGGATGGTCAGATCATCTAGCGAATGCTCGGCGGGCGCGAAGAATGGGGCGTCGGTCATCCATGCCTCCCAGGTGCGACAGCGCTTGCGCTCACCACGGCTCGAAGCAATCGTAGTTACGCTGGTGGGCGATCTTGCCGTCACGATAGGTCAAGAAGACCGCAAAGCGGGCACGCATCTGCCCGCCAGCCGGAAGTGACCCCAAGGGGATCGCCAGGGTGCCGGTCCACTGCACTTCGAGGGCGACCTGGCTCCCATCGACCAGGTGGTCCAGGACTGTAAAGCGCTGTGCCGTCATAACCTGCTGCCCACGCACGGCGCCGTCAAGGATCGCGGCCAGATCGCGGCGCGCCCCGGCGGGCACGAGCCGATTGGGAAACTCTTCTTGCAGCACATCGTCGGTGAAGAAGGCGGCGAGCGCCGCCCCGGTCGCCCCGCGCTCAATCGCCGCGAGATACTGCGTTGCCAGGTCAAACAGATCTGCCGACGCCGTCATGGCCTCCTCCTTATCAGCCTTGTGACCGCACTCTTTTTCATACTTGGCGGTGGGCGTTCGAGGCTCGATCAGGAGCGCGCACAGACCAGTGGTCGTGCTGCCGCGCTATTGCTCCTGCCCTCATATCTTGGTGCGGTGGCGTGGGAAGTACGGCAAGGACGCTGGCGCTATGTGGCTTACAGCCTGCTCTTCGCGCTCGTGATGTTATTGGCGCTCATTATTCACCGAGGTCTTTCACCCGATTGCGATCCGTATTCTTGCCCGCTGTGATGCCGTGCTTCGTGTTGGCGGTGCTTCACAGGGTGCCGACGAGATGGTACGGATAGCGCGTGAGCAGGGGCGCCTCGTGTTCTACCGGCTCAGCGAGGTACCCAACTGCGAGAGCCTGCCTGAGCCTGTGTAAGGGGCGATGTTGTTTCGTGCTGAAATGCACGCTGCGCTCGACCTCTACATAGCCGAGCCGCTGGTGCGCCTGTTGGCTCAGGGTGTTGTCGAGCAGGGCGTCCGAGGCCATGTCCCTATCCCTCACTCTCTTGCAGCCGCCACCAGGCGCGCCAAGAGCCCATGCGGGTCGTAGAGAATACGACAGCCATCTTGAATGATATGCAGAGTGCCGGCGTCGATAGGTTCAGTGCTGGCCCACTGCGGTGACGAAAAACCAAACTCGATGATTGGTGCCCCAACCAGAGTGACGAAGCGCGACCACAGGGCGCCGAAATCGCCGTCGTAGGTATCGCTGACGGACAGCCCAACAGTGTGCCAGGGAATCGCGGGAAGCCAGGTTGAATCTTCGCGGTACTGTTCGGGGTCGTCAACCAGCAACACCAGATCGATGTCAGAGTCTGGCCGGGCCGTACCACGCGCCACTGAGCCAACAACCGCGATGGCGTGAACATCGGAGCGCGCGGCAAACCATTCGGCCAACATCGCGATCAGAGTTTTCGTATCTCCACCGGGATGAGAGCTTTGCATCGGCCTCTCTGCTACCCGTTCAACCCTCGATCAACAAATCACCGGCATACAGTACCACAGCGCGGCGGGCGTGCGGGTGTAGCGCGGGCCAGAGCCGGATGAGCTGGTCGAGGGCGGGATCGGCATCCTTCGGCGCGGCTTTGTTCTCAGCTATTACCGGAACTGCCTGCGCGGCCTTCGTTGTCGCTGGCTGAGTACTGTTGGTTGCAGCTAAGCTAGCAACAGAAGCTGCGTCACGGCGAGGACGACCAGGGCGGCGCTTCGGTGCGGGTTCTTCAGCAGCTACCGGCTGAGTAGCGACAGGCTCAGGAGCAACAGTACGGCGAGGACGCCCCCGGCGCTTTGGCGCGACAGCTTCGGGCTCAGCAGCTTCGGGCTCAGCAGCTTCGGGCACGGCCATAGCAGGGGCCTCTATAAGCTCTTGAGCGGGCGCAGGAGCCGCTTGCGGTGACTTCTGTGCAGCCTTGCCAGAGCCTTTGGGTCGGCCACGGCGATGAGGCGCAGGCTCTTCCACGGGAAGTTCATAGTCGGCCCAGGGCGCTTCGTCGGCAAGCTCGGCCGGCGCCGCAGCTTCAACAGGCGCCGCAATCCTGGTATCAGCCGGGATCGCGGCCCGCAGCTCTTTCAACGCGGCCTCGCCCACGCTCTTTACCCGGCCAACAGCGCCACCATTCGGACTGTGCAGCTCGCTCACGAAGTCGGCGACGGTCAAACCAGCAAGCGGACGACCATTGGTACCGGGATCGTCAGCAATGATCGCGCCGAGTTCCCGCTGAATGGCGCCGCTGGCCCGGTTCGATAGCGAAAATCCTAACAGCCAAAAGCGCACAGCTTCCGCCCGCTCCACGAGTGCTTCGTGGTCGAGTGTCTGTGTCACGTTCATGGGTTTATCCTCGTAGATCTATTTTGTTATCGGGCAGCGACAACGAGTTTATGAGTTATGGGAAGAGAGCCTTTTTGCGAGGCACGATTATTGTAGCACCGTCTTGGCACTAGAGCGCACGTTCAATGTGCCCGCAAGAGTTACGGTAGCACGCGTATAATGACCCCAAGGCGGCGAAGGTACAAGGATGACTCGCTGGCGCCGCTGTCGTTTTTGTTTCCCGAGAGCGATGAGACGGAAGTACGAGGGCGTTGTTCAACGGATGGGTTGCGCGGCACGCTCATCTGGCCTCAAGGATGGTCCCTGTCCTGGTCGGTAGCCAAGTTGCCCACGCGTCAGGATGAGGATCAGGAGAGCCAGGATGCTCGCTTCAATCAGGAGCGGTAGATCTGTGTTGCTCACAATTGGCGCAGAGAAGAGTAACAGCACACTGCCAAAGCCATTAATGCTGGTATGGAGCAACAGCGCGATGAAGACACTCCCTTGCGTATGGTTAAAGACCCAGGTAAAGATAATGGCGAGGAGTATCGCCATCACGACAAACAGCGGGAGCCTCGTGAAGAGGGGACCCAACCCGGCGTCTGGCCCGCCACCTTGCGCCGAGGTCAGAAAGTCCGGCAAATGCCAGAAGGCCCACAAGACACCCAGGAGCAAGGTTGCCCGTAACGCGCCAGAGCGCGCTTGCATACGCGGCAATGCGAAGCCGCGCCAGCCGGGCTCCTCGCCCAATGGTCCACCCCCTCTGAGTTGATGCCATCCTGCCTGCCCTTCAGTGACATGACACATGATGTAGGCAGCCACCGCTGGCCCAAACGATTTGATGGTGAAGAAAATAACAAACAGCGCATTGGGCAGGATGCCCCATTCCGCGAGAATGGCGGGGATGACCATGATCCAGGAGAATGCGTAGGCCAGGAAAAAGAAGAAAAGCAAGGGATGCTGACGCATCAGTTGGTGCAGGCGGCTTGACATTGCTGGGGATTGACCGGCTGTTTGAGAGTTCTTCACACCCATGATCCTTGTCTGAGATGAGATCCAGCGGTCGTTATTGTCCTTGTATAGTTCGCACCGTCAGTGCTTTCGGGAAGAGTAGCAAAAAAACCTTTATTGGTCAAGAACTGGAAGCACCGTATCGTATTGCTGAGCAGAGATCATCTGTATGGTGCGGCATCTGTGGCAGCACAAGCGGCTACGCAAGGCGCCCCTGGCCTAGATCGCGCGCATCGTAGCCATGCGCGCCACTGATGCCCGCCGCCCGCGCTCTACAAGAAGTGGGCGGGTGTAGCTGAATTTGGAGATTCCAGCGCAACGCCTATTATATATAGGGATTTGCGGTGGATGCTCCAAAACTTGCACTTCGTCATTCAGAGCGCGGCATCGAAGCTTTGGCTTTACCTGTTCCGCTTACAACAGCTATCCCTTTTTGAAAGTGATTGATGTTGATTGCCCCGATGAACCCAAGAGAGGCAAAGAACAAGGCTAGAAGGCAGGCGCGACGGGACCGAGGATACGAACTGTAATGCTCACCAGCGCGAACCTCCTTGTCTCCGCAGCTCAATGCGGTCAATCCGAGAAGAACTTCTGGTACGTGACGCCATCAAGCGTTGCCTCATAGTAGCGCGGCATCTGATAGGCGAAGTGGTAGCCAAGTGCTTCATAGAACTTCCGGCCGCCCTGATTCGAGATAGGCGTGTCCACATAGACGCCGCGCGCCGATTTCGTCTTTGCGAAGGCTTCGGCACGCTGCACCAACGCTGACGCGATGCCCTGACGCTGATACGCGGGCTCGACCGCTAAGCCTTGAAGTTGCGCGAGCTCATTCCAGGCCCAATACTGCACATACACAAAGCCGACGACGTATGGCTCATCCACCGCCACATACACGCCAAAAGTGAGGGAGTCATGAGCAAAGGCATCGGCGTTGTATTCGGCAGCGGCGATATATTGCTCTGCCCAGCCAATGTGCTCAAGAATCCTGCGAATTGCCGGATGATGCTCGGGCCGATAGTTGAGAATAGCGATTGGTTTGTTCATTGGAGCGGGTGATGACTATGGGATGACAGCAACGCCTGACCGGGGTTGCGCAACGAGCTTCGCTTGGGCCTAGAATGGCATCACAGCGCGATCCAGAGTGCCCACAAGCTAGTCGCCGCGCCGCAGCGCCTCCCAGATGCTCCGGCACTCCTTCTGCCAGCCGCGCGACCAAGGCGCCAGCCGCCGGAGCGGGGCGAAGTTGATGATCACGCCGTCGTTGAGATCCGGTCGCCACAGCGGCGCCACGCGGGCCAGGTCGTCGCGGAAGCCCTGCAGCTCGGCGACGAAGCCCGCCTGGGCCTCAATGGCCTTGCGCTGACCCGCCGTGGGGCTGGCGCCGCCCTCGGCGCGCAGCCCGGCCAGGCGCCGCTCCTCGGCTGGGACGAACAGTCACAAGCGGGGCGGGGGCGGTAAGCGATGCATACCTCATGGTCCACCTCAGGAGCTTGGCTGTGAAATGTAAACTATTTCTGTGACAGACGAAGACGGCAGAAGGGTCTGTGTAAAACCTTTCTGCCGTCTCTCCAGAGCCCATCCCAGGGCATGTACTCAGAAGCGCTAGTGGCGGCACTTCGTGGCCAGGGCAAAGTGGCAGCACTTCGTGGCCAAAGTGGCCAAAAAGTGCCGCCAGTCACACAAAAAACCGCGCTACTTCTTAATCTCCTGGCCGGTGTAGGGGTCGAACTTCCACTCGCCGGTGGGGTCGGCGGCGGCCTGGGGCGGGGGCTGGAGGGTAGGGACGGGCATGGTGGCGCCCTCCTGGGGCATCACAATCCAGAGGATCAGGTAGATCAGGGGGCTCAGGCCGCTGAGCACCGCCAGCACGAAGACGATTCGTACGATGGTCGAGTCGATGCCGAAGTAGC
>JAAXUL010000079.1 GCA_013336035.1 Chloroflexales bacterium | reverse complement strand
CATTGGCTCAGGCGTGCATAGAGCTCGTGGTCTCTGATCGGCCAGGCCGGCGCTGCGCCGGCCTGGCCGCCCCGCTTACCGCTGCGCTGCCATCGCCGGGACAATCTGGATCTGCACGGCGACGATCGCGGTGTCGCTCTGGTCACCGCCCACGATCACCCATGTGCCCACGGTAAGATCGGCCGTCGTGGCTTCCGCCTGCGTGCGCACCTGGCCGTCGCTCGCAAGCTTCACCTGGACTGACGTGCCATCCTGGGTCGTCACCGTGATCGTGTCGCTCGCAATGGTCTCGACCGTGCCCACCAGGCGATCGCCGGGCTGGGGCGCCCCATCAGGCCCTGCGCCCGGCTGCCCGCCAGGGCCCCCAGGCTGGCCACCAGCGGGCGGAGCGCCTGCGGCAGGGCCGTCACCGCCCGGGCCGGCGCCCATATCGCCGACGCGAATCTCGGTCGCCGTCAGCACGTCGCCATCCTGGGTTCCTACCGCCATCAGCGTGTCGCCGACTAGGATATCGCTCAGCGTAATGGTCAGCTGCTTCGTGATCATGGTGCTATCCGTCAGCTCAACGGTGGCGGTCTGCTGGTCCTGGCCGCTCACCGTGAGCGTATTCCCTTCCACTGCGCTGATCTCACCCATCACCCCGGGCATCCCCAGCGGGGGGCGGCCCCTCTGCGCGGCCGGGTCGGCCGCAGGAGCATCTGCGGCGGCGGGTGCCGCGGCTGCGCCGGACTGGCTCGCGGCAACACTGCCTGTAGTCGTCGCACTGGGCGAGGATGCACTCGCCCCACACGCGGTCAGGATCAGGGTCAGGCCGGCCGACGCGATCAAGATTCTCATTGTGCGCTTCATGGTCGTCATACTCCTACGTATCGTACGCTACGCTCGCCGGGGGTGAAGCCCGCCGCGCTGAGGTGGACGCGCGTGCCCGACGTGGCCACTGTAGGCGCGGCGCTGCCGCTGGCGGCGGCGTCCGAGGCGGCCCTCAAGCTTGACCAGGCGACGGCGAGCACGAGCAGCGCGCGGAAGATCAGACGCGTTCTCATACTGCCATGGAGAGCATACCCGCGCCGTGTTTAGAACGCGTGCAGACGGTGTTGGAACAGTAGGTAGTGGTGAGCAGGCCACGGCTTGATCAGTCATCGCCGGGGCTCGTCAAACTACCCATCGTCCACCACAGATCTACCCACCCACTGAACACCGACACCCTATGCTGCATACCATCACCGACCAGCAGGGTCGCCTGACCGCCGCACCAGTGGTGGTGGTCTGAGACAGGAGGCATCGACTATGAGCGTTACATCATCCGCCCCACGCAGGGGGGTGCTTGGCCAGACCAGCGGCTCGAAGCGCCGGCGTAACCCACGCTGGCTCGCCATACCGCTCGGCCTGGCCATCGCCCTCGGCGGCTATGGGGTCTGGCACTATACCCAGTCCAATGTCGCGGTCACTACCACCACTACCGCCACCGTCAGCCGCGGCACCCTGAGCGCCAGCGTCTCGGGCAGCGGCGCCGTCGCCGCCGCCACCAGCCGGGCCCTCAGCTTCCCGGTAGAGGGCACCGTCAGTGAGGTGCTGGTGTCCGTGGGCGACAGCGTCACCGCGGGCCAGCCTCTCGCCCGCATCAGCACCACCGAGCTCGAGCTGGCGCTCCAGCAGGCCCAGGCCAACCTGAAGTCAGCTGAGGCCGGCGTGGCCGCAGCCTCCGGCGAGGGCGCCACCGCAGAGGAGCTCGCCGCCGCCCAGTCGCAGCTCGCCTCAGCGAAGGCCCAGTACACACAGACGGTGCATGGCGACGTTACCGCCGCGGAGCTCGCCAGCGCGAAGGCCCAGCTCGTCTCGGCCCAGGCCGCCCTCGACGCGCTGCTCGACGGCCCCGCCGTGGCCGATCTCGCCTCGGCCCAGGCCAGCGTCACCCAGGCCGAGCTCACCCTCCAGTCGGAGCGCGCGAGCCTCTCGGCGGCGAAGACCAAGGCCGAGAGCCAGGTGACCACAGCGGCCAACAGCCTGCGTGACGCCCAGGATAGCTACGCGACGATCTACTGGCAGAATCGCCAGCTCGAGAAGGCCCCCGGTGAGCTGTCCCAGAGCGCCAAGGACGAGGAGGCCGCCGCCCAGCGCGCCGTCAGCAGCGCCGAGGAGAGCCTGAGGCAGGCCCAGCTCGCGCTGGAGCAGGCCGGGCAGGATGAGGTCATCGGCATCCAACAGGCCGAGTCCGAGCTTGCCAGCGCGAAGAGCGACCTTGAGACGCTGCAGGACGGCGCGACCGACGCCGAGATCGCCAGCGCCCGCGCCTCAGTGGCCTCGGCCCAGGCTAATCTGAGCGCCCTGCAGGAGGGCGCGAGCGCCGAGGAGATCACGATCGCGCAGGCCAGCGTCGAGCAGGCCCAGATCAGCCTGAATGAGCTGACCGCGCCTGGCTCGGCCGCGACGATCGCCAGCGCCGAGGCGAGCCTGGCCCAGGCCCAGGTGGCCGTCACCGAGGCTCAGCTCGACCTCGAGAACGCGACGATCACCGCACCCTTCGATGGCGTGGTCTCCGCGGTCGCGGTCAGCGTCGGCGACACCGCGGGCGCTGACGCGACGATCAGCGTGCTCGACCCGACGAAGCTGTATGTAGAGCTGAGCCTGAGCGAGAGCGACGTGGCCGATGTGGCGGTCGGCCAGTCGGTGGAGCTGGTCTTCGACGCCCTGCCCGACGCGGCGATCACCGGCACGGTCACCTCGGTGGCGCCGATGGCGACGGTGAGCTCGAATGTGGCCACCTACCCGGCGCGGGTCAGCTTCGACCCGGGCGACCAGCCGATCAAGGTCGGCATGACCGCCAGCGGCACGATCATCACTGAGGAGCACGCCGACGCGCTGCTGCTGCCGACGCGGGCCATCCAGACGCAGGGCGAGAACCAGGTGGTGCAGGTGCAGGAGAGTGTCGGCGCGGCGCCCGTGACGCTTGCGGTGGAGACCGGCCTGAGCAGCGATGGGCAGACCGAGATCCTGAGCTGTGTGGACACCAACACGCTGTGCCTGCAGGAAGGCGATACGCTCGTGGTCACGACGGCGAGTAGCGGGGCCACGAGCACCTCGACCGGCAGCTCCAGCGGCTTCGGCGGCCTGACGGGCGCCGGTATGGGCAGCCCGCCCTCGGAGGTGGGAAGGTAGCCTGATGAGCGCGATGATCACCGTGCGCGAGCGATCGGGCAGACCTAAATGTTCAGCGCGTCACTGGTGTGCCAGAAAATTCCTATCCACAGGTCTGGCAGTTTGAACGCTGTCCGGCAGGACTACGCCTTTCAGACAACCCAGCCGGTCAGGGGGTACGTCTGGTTCATGCCGTGACAGTGTCCCCGATCTCAACCTCCTCGCTCTCCTCCAGGTGCAGGTCAGCGAGCTGGCGCAGCGCGCTGAACATCTCGACGCTCAGGAGCACCCCGGTCGGGTAGCCCTTCTGGGTGACGATGATCGGCTGCTGGTTGGCGCGCGAGCGCTTGATCAGGGCGGCCAGCGACGAGGCCGCCTTCGAGATCGGCACTACGCCCTGCTGTAGATCGACATCAAGGGTGTACTTCTTCAGATCCACGCTGCTCATTGTAGAGATCTCCTTGAAATGCTTGGCGGGTGTGACGATCACGATCCCGCGGCGAAGTCCGCTGAACGTAATCCGAATGGTCGTACCACATCTGGTGCCGCAGAAGCGTTGCGATCAACCAGAATCTGCCTGACGCTAGTATCTTCGATAGGGAGCACCATACTATTTCCAGCGGTGAAATTTACTATGCCGCTTGGCCCAGATCGAACCGCTCAGACTCCAGCAGATCCGCACCCAGAGCCAACAAGAGATCGTGACCGGGGAAGCTGCTATTCGCCCATGCGAGGCTCCGGTGCTCACTGGCCAGCTGCACCGCTCGTCGCACCATGCCCATCGCCCGTGGCGGGCCAACGAGTCGCCTGGCCATTGACGCAGCAGCTATACTTCGTACAAGCCCCCCAATTCTCGCTCCCCATCATTCCAGGTCGTCTTGCCGGCTGCTGCAACGCGCAGCATCCGAACGGCTATGGCGAGCCGTATGGACAGGATGCACCGCATCAACGGATGCGGGAGCGCCAAGCTTATCAGGAGCATGCCATGATCAAGTATGTCTATGCCATTGATTATCCCCTCGGCCAGAAGCGGGCGTATTTGGAGTGGGTCCGAACCATTGCCGATACGCTGCAGGCCCCCGCCGAGTTGAGGCGGTTGGCGTCATACGATAACTTCTTCTCCGCCTCGCCCCACCGGATTGTGGAGTTTGAGTTCGCTACGCTGGAAGATGCCGCGAAGTATTTTGAGCGCAAGGAGATCAGTCACATCTTCCAAGCCGAGCTGCCGGCCTATGCAGGCCATATCCAGATCAGTATCCTCAAGCTCCTGAGCGATTACAGCACGCCTGAGTAGGCTGGAGCGGCTTTCCCTCGTACCAATACGAGAGACATCACGGCCAAGGAGGGCGAGACGCGCAAGATCGTGGTCGCAGAGTTTGTCTCGTTGGACGGCGTCGTGCAGGCGCCGGGCGGCAAGGACGAGGATACCGACGGCGGCTTCATCCACGATGTGATGAACAACATACCGAAGTACGATCTCCACCACCCTGACCACCAGCTCCGCCTGGCGGAACTCAACCCTCATCAGCGGGAATGTTGAAAAACGAGCAGGCGCACCCCCGATCGTTAGCGAACCCCCCATGCCATGGGTTTACATGACTGCTCGTGCCCTGCCTGCTCCAGCGCCGGCTCACCCATGTTTGCGCCAGGCGTCCCAGAGGGCCTGGCCGACGAGGGCGGTCCCGCCGAGCATCGAGAGGGCGAAGCTGGCCGCCCCGGCATAGCCGACCACCGACCCGAGCCGGTCGCGCTCGCGGCTGAGGGCGGCCCGCAGGGTGATCGCCGAGCCGATCGTCATCCCGGTGAGGGTCAGGCTGATCGTCGCCCGGTTGGCGATGTCGTCGAGCCGGGCCAGCTCGCTGAGCAGCGCGGGGCTCTCGAGGGAGACCGTCGGGCGGCCAGACTTGAGCTGCTCGAGCACGGCGGCCGCAGCGTCGCGCAGGTCGGGGCCGAGGCTCGCCAGCTCGAGGGCGGCCTCCCGCAGGCTGCCCAGGGCGGCGTCGACGCTCAGGCGCTGTTGGAGCAGCTCGCCCGCGGCGCTGGCCGCCACCGAGCCGATCGAGATCGCGGGGTTGAGGGTGCGCGAGATCTGCTCCATCTGCACCAGGGCCTTCACCGCCAGGGTCAGCTCGGCCGAGAGTCTGATCCCGTTGGCGAAGAGGGCCTGGAGCAGCTGGGCGACCACCTCGCCGAAGGGCACATCCTCCAGCGATGAGCTGAGGTAGCGGTCGATCATGCGCGCGGTGATCCGCGTGAGCCGCCGCTGGTCCACCGGCTTGAAGGTCTGCCCGAGCCTGATGGCGATGCGCACCACGCCCGCGGCGTCGCGCTGGTTGAGGGCCACCATCAGGCCGCTCAGGTCGGCCCGCTGGTCGGCGCTCAGGCGGTCCATCATGCCCGTGTCGAGGAAGACGATCTCGGCCGTGGCGGGGATCACGAAGACATTCCCGGGGTGGGGGTCGGCGTGGAACAAGCCCTCGATCAGGATCTGGCGGACCATGGCCCTGATGAAGCGGTCGGCCAGGGCCGGCTGGTTGACGTCCGCCGCGTCGAGGGCCGCCACGTTGCTGATCTTGACCCCAGCGATGAACTCCATGGTCAGTACCCGGGCGGTGATCAGGTCCCAGTAGACTCGCGGCGTGCGCACCCCCTCGTCCGCGCGCAGCACCTCCCGCAGCCGGTCGGCGTAGCGGGCCTCGACGGTATAGTCCAGCTCCTCGCTGAGGCCCTCGCCGAACTTCTCGACGATGCCGACTACGTCGTAGTTCCGGGCCCAGGTGGTGGTGCGGGCGAGGAAGCGGGCCACCTCGTGCATGATCGCCAGGTCCTCCTCGATCTTGGGCTTGATGCCGGGGCGTTGCACCTTGACCACCACCGGGGTGCCGTCGCGGAGCACGGCCCGGTGGACCTGGCCGATCGAGGCGGCGGCCAGAGGGCGCTCCTCGAAGCTCAGAAAAAGGGTCTCGGGCGACGCGCCGAGCTCGTCGACGATCACCTGGCGAATGTCGGCGTAGGGCGCCGGGTCGACCTCGTTCTGGAGCTTGCGCAGCTCGACGAGCCACTCCTCCGGCAAAATGTAGCTCTGGCTTGAGACGACCTGGCCCAGCTTCACATAGGTCGGCCCTAGCTCCTGGAGGAGCAGGCGCACCCGCTCGGGCAGGCTCAGGGCGGCCACCTCGGCAGCAGGGCGGCCCAGGCCGCGGGTCAGGAATGGCCGCACGCGCGCGAGCTCCTCGCGGTCGACGAGGAACCCCAGACCGTAGCGCAGGAAGGTGGTCTGGACCTCCCAGTAGCGCTGCACGTTACGAACGGGGTTACGTGATCTCAGCATGGCTGGCTCTTTTCGTGTTCAGGGCGCCCTGCGGATGAAGATCTTCGCGCGGCCATCCTCGCGGTCAAGGTGCGATCCGACCCTGGCCCTCGGGCCGACGTGGTGGAGCGCAGGTGGCGGTATCGTTCGCGGTTGCCCGCCGCTGGCCAGTGGGCGCGCACGAGGAGATGCCGCCCTTAGGGCCTTGCCCAGGACCTGCGCGGCCGCGCCATGCATCGGCGAGCTGTCGGAGCGGGGCGCGCCTGCGGCGAGGGCCACGTCGACGACGGCGCGGGCGTTGGCGCTGGCCGCGGCCCCGCGCACGTCGAAGGTGCGCCAGGTGCCCATCCCTACCGCCGGCACGGTCAGCCCGCTCGCCCCAAGGGCTCGCTGCTCCATCGGCTGCTCCCGCTCCAGGGCAGGGTGCGTCCCTGCTCCCGTATCCTATCACACGCGCCCTAGCTCGCGCAGCCGCTCGGCCGCCCCCGCCCGAGCAGCGCCCCCCACTGGCGATAGCCCTCCGGCCGGGGTGGAAGCCGTCGGCGCAGAACAGCTGGGGCGTGACCGAGAGCGTGAGGGCTCGTGCCCATAGGTCGGAGCCGGGGGCCGGCGCTCAGACAGGCCAGTCGACAAAGCCGAGCAGGCTGACGGCCACCAGGGCGATGAAGCCGAGGTACTGCCCCGCGACGATGTGTCGCCCGCGCAGGGTCTCGTTCGTCTGAGAGCACCGGAGCGTCAGCAGGACGATGTCGTCGATGCTGGTCGCCGCGGAGGTGGCGATGGCCCTGAGGCCGGCGGTGATGAGATTGTTGGCATCCCTCGTCACTACGAGACCGGCCCGCGACGGGTGAGCAGCCGGTCTAGCGCCTGGGCGAAGCGCTGCCGGTCGGCCCCGCCGTAGGCCGCCGGCCCGCCGGTGGCCACCCCGGCCCAGCGCAGCTCCTCCATCAGGTCGCGCACGGCCAGCCGCTCGCCGATGGTGTCAACCGTATGGACCTCGCCACGGGGGTCCAGCGCCGTCGCGCCGCGGGCCACCACCAGGCTGGCGAGGGGGATGTCGGCGGTGATCACCAGGTCGCCGGCCGCGACGTGCTGCACGATGTAGCTGTCGGCCACGTCGCTGCCCGCCCGGACCTGCACGGCGCTGATGAGCGACGAGGGTGGCGCGCTCAGGGGGCGGTTGGCCACCAGGCAGACGGGCAGCCCCAGGCGGGCCGAGGTGCGGAAGATCAGCTCCTTCGCCGCCTTCGGGCAGGCGTCGGCATCGACCCAGATCACCATTCTCTGCTCCCTCTCGAATTGTAGGTGGCCTTGTTCGCCTCGAACCAGGGCCGCTCATTGTTGTCGATTATAATGGCGCGGTGTGCCGAGGCGCGCGACCTCGCGGATCCGCAACCCCTTCCTTGTGAGCGAGGACGTGTCGTCCAGGCGCACACTCAGGGATCTCTGGAGCACCTTCAATTGTTACCCGGCCGCCCAGTTGTGGAAGGAGCTAGCGTGAACCCCTCTTCTGCCGCCATGCGTCTTGGCCGTGCCGTCGTCCTTGCGGTGCTGATGCTCGTCGCAGCCTGTGGCCAACAGACGCCCAGCGCCCCCGCCGCTACGTCAGCCCCCGCCGCCACGTCAGCCCCCGCCGCCACGTCAGCCCCCGGATCACCTGCGCTCGTCGGCCCTACCTGGCTCTGGCAAAGCACCAACATGAACGACGGCAGCACGACCACCGCTGCCGATCCCAGCCGCTATACGCTGTCGTTCGGCGCTGACGGCACCCTGAGCATCAAAGCTGACTGCAATCAGGTTGCCGGCACCTACACCCAGCCGGATGGGAAGCTCACGCTCCAGCTTGGGCCAACCACCCTTGCCGCCTGCCCTGCGGACTCGCAGGCCGACGCCTTCCTGAAGGGCCTGGGCGAAGTGGGGGGCTACATCATCGACGCTGGACAGCTCTACCTTGAGCTCAAGTTCGACAGCGGCACGATGCAGTTCGTGCCGGGGCAGTAGCGACGCGGGCCCGCTGGACACGACCCGGCGGGAGATGCCGCCGAAGCCCCGCCGCTGAGTATAGCCGAGAACCCCGATCAGACCTTCGGGGGTAGCGGGAGCGTGACGGTACCATGTCATGCTGCCGGCCGCCCTCGCGAACATCGACTACTCGGTCTCGAGCGGCACCCCATGCGCCTGACCGCCTACATGCAGCGGGGGTGAGGGAAGTTGCTGCCTCCATGTCAATACGATCATCGGCGCTTGTCGCACTTGGTATCAGTCGCCCTTGGCAGCGCGCACCGCTGGCGCGGCCGGGCCCCCAAGAAACCAGCGTAGATACGCCTCGATGAGCGCCGGAACACTATGAAGCCGAGGCGTCGCTGCGACCGTTCCGGCAGAAGGGGGGCGTAGTACGCTTTTCTATGCCGGCACTCATCATTACTGCCATGCGAGCCTAATCTGGGCGGGGCATAACTGGCTTGTGCCGGGCGGGCGCATCTCCTAAGGAGGCACAATGCTAATAGCGCCATCGCGACGTCAATTTCATCCTCGCCACGGGCGGGGTGTGCATAGTGCGGGCCGCCTAGCCGTGGCCGTCTCGACAAGCGCAGGCACGGCCGCGCGCGAGGAGGCTCGACCTGGTCGTTGACCGCGTCGCCGGGCCGCCACGAACGCGGCGTCCTTCTCAACCCCGCCAGCCCAGACCCGGCCCTCGTGGGTTGGCCTGCGCGCAGCGGAACCAGGCCGCGCCCGTCCTACAGCCTAAAGAACAGGGGTTCGTGTCACCGCGAAAACCTTCTGACGCTACCGTATTCATCGTCAGTTGGTAAGTTTTTCGGTCGGCAGTTCTAGATTTGATGGGGGTAGGATACTGTTGCCTACTGATTTTTGAAATTTCCCTACTGCCGTGCTGACGGCCTCTACGCGATCTTTACCGCGCAAAATATCTCCTATAACCTCAACGGCTAGGCGTAGTAGGTAGGCTATGTCACTGGGACTTGCCGTCTTCATATAATCCTGAGGTATACTACCTTTCTGACGTAACTCAAATATGATAACGAATACGATACTTGCTGACATCTGTATGCAAAAAGCGGCAATAGTGCTCGCGCCTAGCCCAATGAAGGGTATAGGCATGGTTACTTCGCTTGCTAATTTCACGCCTCCCCCTGCACCTACGAGCTTGCCAGTAAATCTCGTTAGCCCCGGGAGCGCTCTAAAGCCATAGATAGATGCTATATTATTAGATATCACTTTCATGGTCACGACTTGTGAGATAACATCTGAGATTGGAAGCGGATTGCAAAACTTTACGATAAACGATGCCCCGGCACCTGTCGCTGCCAAGTCGAACGCGTAATCTATGGCCTGTTTGACTTCCTGGGCAGACATATGCTCTCCTTATCCTCGTGAGATTATGCTGATAATAGCGCCACACAATCTGCTCTAGATAGGAGAATGTTACACCAGGAGTGGTAATTAAATAACCCTCAGCTAATCTTTGTGATCACCACCGCCCTCTTCGTCCATTTCGCCCATGTCGAAGATCGTGATGGAGCCTGCGATGACTTCCAGAAGCTTTCCGACTGGCTCGCCGGCGGTGAAGCTACGCTTGTTCGGCGCGAGGCTGAAGCTGCCGTTCAGATCGGCTGTGGCAGCAGGTGCCGCAGCGGTGTCTTATCGGTCGAGGAGTTCCTCCGCCCAGGCCCGCAGCCCACTAGGGTCGGGATACGCCGGCTGCACAGCGGCGATCTCGTCGAGGGCCCCAAGGGTTGCCTGCCACCCGTCGGCCTGCCGGAGCAACCGTGCTAGCGCGTAGCGGTCATACAGCCGCGGCCTGCCGCGGGCCTCGTCGAGCCGGCGTGCCGCGCTGATCGCTAGCGCGGTGATCGCTTCGTCTGACCGGCCCGCACCCGCCAGAGCGCGAGGAGGGTGGCTAAGCCAACGGCCAGCCAGCCGAACCAGTCGCCCCAGCGCGTGTACAGCGTGCGCTCTTCGGTCACGAAGGTCGCCCCGGTGATACCTTGCCGCGCATCGATGCTGCTTCGGGCGCTCATATGGCCGTAGGGGTCGATCACCTGGGCCACGCCGGACACCGAGCCGAGCGCGAACGCAACCCGGTTCTCCACCGCCCGAAAGACGCTGTCGGCGGCGTGGTAGGGCGGGAACCACGGCGTGCCGAAGTCAGAGTCATCCGGCATCAGCACCAGCTGCGCCCCCTGCTGCGCGAGCTGGCGGGTAATCGTGGTGATATGCCGATCCCAGCAGACCCCGAGGCCCACGCGCCCATAGGGGGTCGTGAACACCTGGTGGGTCGGCGGCCCGGCCTGGAACCCGGCCCCCCGCTCGCCCGAGGTGATGTTGACCTTGGCCTGGCGCCCGACCTCCGCGCCGTCCGGCCCGATCAGCAGGGCCGTATCGTGCATCCCGGTCGGCGCCTGCCAGACGGTGTCTACCACCAGGTAGGCCTGCAGCTCGCGAGCGAGGGCGGCGAGCTGGGGGCGGATCAGCGGGTCATCGCTGTCGGCGATCTCGTGCTCGGGCCAGACCACGAAGGCCGGGCCTGTGGCGCTGACTGAGCGAGTGAGGGCGGCGTTGACGTCGAAGATCGCCTGCGACTGGGCGGGCGTGCTGGCGCGGTAGCCGGCGGCTGTCCCTTCGCCGCTCGCCTGGATGACGGGGTCGGTGTTGGCGAGATCGACCGTCGCCGCCACCGTAAAGACGTCGGCCGGCGGGGACGGGAGGGTCAGGGCGCCCCAGCCAACCACAGCGCCCACCGCGGCCATGGCGAGCAGCGGCGCAGGGGTGAGGGGCTCGCGGCGCAGCACGACAAGCACGAGGCGCGTGAGGGCGACGTTGGCCAGCATCAGCGTGAAGGCCAGACCCGGCGTGCCAGTTAGGGTGAGCACCTGGAGCGCGGGCGGGTTAAGCCACTGGCTGTTGGCCAGCAGGACAAACCACCAGCCGCTGGTGACCGGCGCAGCGGCACGCAGAAACTCGCCGGCCGTCCAGGCGAGGGGCAGGGCGAGGAGGCCGAGGAGCTCGCCGCCGAACGTGTGCGGCTCGGCCTGGCCACGCAGCCAGACGCCGAGCCGGATGAGCGCGGCGTAGAAGACACCGACCAGGGGCATCAGGGCGAACCCCGCCGGGCCGAGGACGAAGGGGTACCAGCGGTGGGCGCTGATCGCCCAGACCAGGCTGAAGGGGAGCGCGACCCGGAAGGCGGCGCCAGCGGGAAGCTCCTCGATGGCGATCAGCAGGGGGACAAGGGCGAACCAGGCGAGCCAGCCCAGGTCGATCCCCGGCATCGCGAGAGCCATCAGGACGCCGCTGAGGGCGCTGAGGGCGAGGCGTGCCAGCAGCGGGCGAGCGGTGGTGGTGCGGGTGGGGTGCGAGAGGAAGCTGTGCATTGGTGTGCCTGATGAGGGTCGGCAGCGATCGGTGAGCGGGAGCTGCTGCGCCGCGGCGAGCAGGGCGCCGTCCAGCGAGCAGACCTCGATAATCGTCAGCAGGTCGTCCACGAGTGCCCGGGCATTGTCAGTGCCGATTGATTGTCGCACGATGGAGAAGACGTTGAGCGGGGTGATGGCGGCAATGTGTCCCGCCAGACGGCCCCCGCGGAGGGAGCTCGCCCGCTAGCCACGTCAGATCCAGCGCCGCACCGTCGCGGTGTAGCGGTAGAGCCAGACGCTCAGATCCGGCGGCTCCATGCCGAGCTGCGTGATGATCGTCGCGATCTGCGCCCGGTGCTCAGTGGCGTGGGTGACGAGCGTCCCATCCGGCTTCTGGCGCAGCAGCCACGCCCGCATCAGCCCATGGCTGCCTGCCCTACGTTACCGGCCAGTCCGCTCAGCCCGCCTATGCTGTGTAGCCGCGACCGCCCCCTTGCGCCACGGCCCCGCTCCCCAGCGCCTCCAGGAACGCCCCATGGGTCATCGGGCGGGAGAACATGGGGTAGTCTTTTTCCACGGCCATCGCTTGCTCCTCTGGGCTCAGCGTCGCGGTGCAGTCGACGAGCGTGACCACGTTGTAGCCCAGCTCGTAGGCGGTGCGCATCGTCGACTCGACGCAGCAGTTGGTGAGGAAGCCGCCCAGGGCAACCGTAGCCACGCTGCGCTGGCGCAGGATGAAGTCCAGATTGGTGCTCGCGAAGCCACAGAGGCCCCGCTTCCCCTCGATCACCAGGTCGCTCGGGGCAGGGGTCAGCACATCGACGATCTGCGCGCCCCAGGTGCCCTTCCGGAACGACTTGCTGTCCACCACCCCCTTGAGGATCCCGTAGGGCTCGGCCGGCAGCTCACGGTACTCCTCGGTAAAACTGATCGGCACATGGACGATAAGGGCGCCCTGGGCCCGGGCCTGCGCGACCAATTCGATGGTGTTGGCGAGCATGTTGGTCTGGGCCATCACGCCCTTGACGGCAGCGTGCAGCGAGCCACCCTCAGTGGCGAAGTCGTTCTGGTACTCGATCAGGACGACGGCGGTCGTTTTCGGCTCCATCAGCTCCTCCTTGCGCGCTCAGAGAACTCGCCACGACATTCCTGCCCTCGGGCCACGTGGTTGGGGTAGGTGGCAACTCCCGCCGACAGCAGCATCGCTGGCGCAACCCTGATGACCTGACATTCGAGGGGTTGCCTCAATGGTGCCATATTCCACGCCTTGGCGCAATGGTCGCAACGCAGCCGCATAGCGATCGTCAGGCGCTGTTGTTCGGGCAGAACGTGGGAGCGCGCAGCCCATTAGATGACGCTCTGCCCTTGGCGTTCCCGAGCCCTGCCCCCGCCGCCGCCGCGCCCGTACCCGCGCTCCTGGGGCGGGGGCGTTGGAGTCGGCCTCCGCTCGGCGTGCCACCTCCCGTTCGGCGGCGCCTGCGGCAGCGTGGAGTGACAAGCCTGGCTCCGTTCGCTCTTCGGCAGGGCGCGCCTGAGGTGGCCGCCCTGCCGAAGAGCGAAACGACGGCGGCGCCTGTCCTGGCGTGGGGCATAGGCGTCAGCGGCGGCAAGCACAGCAAAGGAGACTTCGATGGCCACGAATGTCAACCGCACCGAGCTGACCGGCAACCTGGGCAACGACCTCATAATAGAGAATGAAGAGATAGAGAAATACCCATCCGCGCCGTGCCGGCGGCGCATGCGGAGTCATCCTTCAACGACCTGGCCCACCCGCGCCCACAAGGCGGTGGTGCGGGGAGCAGTTCATCAGAACAGGGATCTGCCAACACGGCAGCTGTGCTGCCGGCTCTTCCGGCCAGCTACACCGAGCTGCCTCCGCCACTGTTCGTCGCGGCAGAAGGGCGAACGACGGCTATTACCGCCCTGGCCCCGCTCCAGCAGGCGGGGCCGCAGACGGACCCGAATAATCCGCTGGCCTGGATCGGGCTGGGCCTCAACCCGGGCAAGTGGCTGATCGACTCGGTGCTTGGTGCGACGACCGGGATGATCTACTCGCTCACCTCGGTCTTTGAGGTGCTGGCCCGCTTCGGCAACGGCCAGATCGTCGACCTGAACGGGCAGATCACCAGCGCCTCGAACACGGCATTCGGCTTCCTCTTCACCACCCCTGAATCGCTCACCGTCGCCTGGGCAGGCGCCTCAGGGCTGGGCAGCCCCCAGGCGTTGCACGACATCATGCGCCAGGTCGCGCTCTCGATCCTGGTGATCGTCTGCACCTACCGTGCGCTGTTTGTCCTGACCAGCGGGAATTTCCGCGATGGGCTCATCGACCTGCTCACCGCCTTCCTGGGCGGGCTGCTCGGCATCCAGGGCGCCTGGTGGTTCTGCACGCTCTTCGTGCGCGCCGGCAACCTCATCACCGATCGTATCCTCGCCACGGCCTTTGGCGGCGAACTGAACAACTGGCTGCCCCTCGACCCCCAGAACTACTTCTGGGCTTCGCTGAGCGGTATCCAGGGCATTAGCCTGGCGATTGCCCTGGTGACCATCCTCTACTGGGCGACCCTGGCGCTGCTCGCGATCCACGCCCTGGTGCGGATCGTCCTGGTCAACCTGATGCTGATCGTGAGCCCGCTCGCCGGGCTGGCGATCAGCACCGGCGGGGGCTGGAACTATGCCCGGGTCTGGTTCTTTCGCTTTGTCGAGCTGCTGGCGACTCCGCTGATCTGGGGGCTGACCCTTGGCTTTGGCCGCGCGCTGATGAGTGGCTTTGGCGTCGATACCCAGCCGATCCTTGGCCCCATCCTGGCCGTGATCACGATGTTCATGGTCTTCAAAGCGCCCAAGCTGCTGGGCCTGGCTGCGCAGGAAGCCGTGACCGGCGCCCGGACGCTCTGGCGCATGACTGAGCGCGCCGCTTTCGCCGGCATGATGGGCAGCAGTGTGGCCGCCGGCAACAGCGCGCCGATGATCTATGAGGGTGTACTCGAGAGGTGGCACTACGAGTACCACCCTGGTGGAGCCCCGGCAACGATGATTGCGCCAACGAGGTGCCGGGCGCGCTCGGCGGCCCGACCATCCTCGACTGGCTGGGCTGGCTCTGGTGCTTCCTCTTCGGCTGGCTGCCGTGGTCGGGGTGTGGATCATAACCGATGGGATGGCAGGTGATTGTGACCCGACGGAGAAGGAGTGTTCAGGTTCCACTTTGGAACTCAGCTCCAGGTAGATGCCCGCTTGTGGGTTCCGTATTGGAACCTACAAGCGGGTATCG
>JAAXUL010000618.1 GCA_013336035.1 Chloroflexales bacterium | reverse complement strand
ACTTCAGCGGCTCGAACAACCGCTGGGACCGCTCGAAGTCCAGCATCACGGGCGGCGCCTACGAGATCCGCCTCGAGCTTGACAACTTCGATAGCTACGGCCTGTTCCTGGGCGCCAAGGTGCGTGACTTTGATCTAGCCGTGGACGCCACACAGACCGCAGGCCCCGCCAACGGCGAGTTTGGTATCCGCTTCCGCCAGAGCGCCCCCGACGAGCACCTGATGTTCTCGATCAGCGCCTCGGGCTACTATCGCCTGCTGAGGGTCTCGGACAAGACCTACACCTCTGTGGTGCCTTGGACGCGCCACCAGGGCATTAAGGTAGGCCTCGGCGTAACCAATCGCCTGCGCGTGGTCGCCGACGGCCCAGAGATCATCGGCTACATCAACGGCCAGCAGGTCCTTACCTACAGCGACGACAAGCAGTCGAGCGGCCAGCTAACCCTCGGGCTGGTCACCTTCGAGACGGGCGGCCTGGTGGTGCGCTTCGACAATATCGAGGGCTTTGCCCTGGCCGCGCTGCCCGACGGCCAGGTCGGCAAGCTCGATCTGGCCGAGGACTTCAGCGACCCCGCGGCCGCCCCGTGGAGCGTGGGCGGGGCCACGTTCAGCGGCGGCGCCTACGAGTTCTTCGTCGGCGGCTCGGTGGTCTCGTGGCAGCAGCCCCTGCCCGCCGGCTCCTCCGAGGTCACGGGCGACTTTGTGCTCGAGGTTGACGCCTCGATGGTGAGCGGGCAGATGGACAACAGTGGCTACGGCGTGATGTTCGCCGACACGGGCGACTTCGGCTTCTTCGCCCTGATGATCCGGCCCGACGGCCGCATGCTCATGTTTCGCAACGGCGAAGGGGCCTACGAGGTCTTCCCCGCCATTGAGGTGCCCGCGGTCAGGCCCGGGCTCGCGGTCACCAACCGCATCAAGGTCGAGGTGCGCGGGCGCAGCTTCATCATCACGATCAATGACCAGGAGCTACCCACCATCGATCTGCCTGAGGGCGTGACGATGGATGGCATGGCCGGCCTCATCGTGCAGGGCGCCGAAGCCGAGGGCGCCAGAGCCCGCTTCGACAACTTCCGGCTTGAGGAGGGCGAGTAGCCTACTCTGCCACCACCCGCTCGGCGCCGAGCACGCCCTTCAGGCTTTCGAGCAGGCCGGCCGACAAGCTGACCGTGTGCTGCGACTGGAGCACCACAATGCCGACGCCGTTGGGCAGGTAGAGAGTGACCCGGTCGGGGCCGCTGCTATCGCGCAGGACGCTGTAGACGTTCTGCATGCGCCGCACGTCGGCCTCGTCGTCGCCGGTGCGCGGTAGGTAGAGGCGCAGGATGCGCCCGGGGGCGGGCGCCGGGGCCGCGGGCTCGCCGCTCATACCACTTCCCTTTCCGTGCCCGCCGTTGCCGTTCGAGCTCACCTTCACCTGCTGCTTTGCCCGGATGGTGCTCAACGGCGATGCCGGGGCGGGCGCGGCATGCTGTGCCACTACAGATGTAACGTCCGCCACCCTCGCCGCGCCACTATCGCCCACGATCAGATCGCCGATCCCCTCGAGGTCCATCTCGCTGGCGATGGCGGCGGGCGAGGGGGCGACCCACTGCGAGGCCTCTACGGCCTCGGCGGCGTCGACCACAAGCTGGGTAGAGTCGCGGCGGTTATCGACCTTGGCCGTCACCTTCACGGCGGCATCGTCGCACAGGACATCGCCGCACTTCGCCAGGGTCTTGGGGAAGACGACCATCTCGATCGTGCCGGTGAGGTCCTCGAGGTTGGCGACGAGCATTGTGTCGCCCTTCTTGGTGCTGATGCGGCGCACGCCATTCAGCACGCCCACAAAGGTCATGGTCTCGCCGACGTGCTCCTCGGTGATATCGCTCAGGCTGCTGACGCCCGTCAGGTCGACGCCCTCGAGAGCCTTGGCCACCGGGTCCTCGGAGACGTTGAGGCCGAGCAGCTCCTTCTCCCAGAGCAGCTCCTCCTTCTTATCGGCGGGGGTCTCGGGGATCATCGGCATCGGGATACGGGCGACGCTGAGGGCGGCGGGGCCGCCGCTGCTCTCGCCGAACATATCGAAGAGGCTGCTCTGGCCGATCTCGCGGGCCTTCTGGGCCTCGGCGCCGGCCGTGATCGTCTGGTCGAGGATAGCGAGCTTCTGGCGGCGGCTGCCGGGCAGGCTGTCGAGGGCCCCGGCCTTGATCAGGCTCTCGACCACGCGCTTGTTGATCGCGTGGCGGTCGACGCGGGCGCACAGGGCCTCGATCGACTGGAAGGGGCCGCCCTCATCGCGCTCCTTGATGATCGCCTCGACGGGGCCCTCGCCGACATTCTTGATCGCGGCCATGCCGAAGCGGATGCCGCGGTCGAACTTCACGCCGAGGGGTAGCGCGCTCCCGTCGATGGCCTCGATCTCGAAGCCCTTGAGCGAGCGGTTCACATCGGGGCCGAGCACAGCCACGCCGAGGCGGCGCGACTCGAGGGCGCCCTTGGCCACGTCCTCGAGGAAGCCGCCGGCGCCGGTGAGCACGGCGGCCATGTACTCGACCGGGTAGTTCACCTTGAGCCAGCTGGTCTGGTAGCTGAGCAGGCCGTAGAGGGTGGCGTGCGGGCGGTTGAACGAGTAGCCGGCGAAGGGCAGGATGAGCTCCCAGAGCTCGTCGGCGACGGCCTGGCTAATGCCCTTCTTGAGGCAGCCGGCCTTGAAGATCGCCCCGTTCTCGGCCATCAGCTCTTTGTTCTTCTTGCTGATCGCCTTGATCACGATATAGGCCTGGCCGAGAGTGTAGTCGGCGACCGTCTGGAGCAGCTGCATGATCTGCTCCTGGTAGACGATCACGCCGTAGGTGTCCTCGAGGATAGGCTTGAGGATCGGGTGCAGGTACTTGATCGCGGCCGGGTTATTCTTATTCAGGATGTAGAGCGGGATCTGCTCGAGAGGGCCCGGGCGGTAGAGCGCCACCATCGCGTAGAGATCCTCGACGCGGGTGGGCTTGAGCTGCATAAGGTAGCGGGTCATGCCCGCGGACTCAAGCTGGAATACGTTGCGGGTCTCGCCGCGGCCCAGGCTCTCGAAGACCCTGGGGTCGTCGAGGGGGATCTCGTCGAGCCACATGGACTTGCCGCTAGTGCGCTCGATGTACTTGAGGGCCTCGGCCACCACCGAGAGGTTGGTGAGGCCGAGGATGTCCATCTTGAGCAGGCCCATCTTGGCGAGGGTAGGGCCCTCGAAGGCGGCCATCACCGCGTGCTCATCCTTGGTGGTGCGCTGCAGGGGCACCATATCCTCGAGGGGCGAGCGGCTGACCACCACGCCGCAGGCGTGGGTGCCGACCGAGCGCATGCGGCCCTCGACCTTCTTGGCCCAGTCGATCAGCTCTTGCAGGTGGGGCTGCGTGTCATAGATCTGCTTCAGCTCGGGGACGCGCTCGAGGGCCTGCGAGATCGTGGTGCCCACGGGCAGGGTGGGGATGAGCTTGGCCACCCGGTCGACCTCGGGCAGCTCGACGCCCATGACGCGGCCCATATCGCGCAGGGCCGCCTTGGCGCCGAGAGTGCCGTAGGTGATAATCTGGGCCACATTCTCGCGGCCGTACTTGCCGGCGATATAGTCGAGGATCTCGCCGCGGCGGCTATCGGCGAAGTCGGTGTCGATATCGGGCATCTCGAGGCGCTCGCGCGAGAGAAAGCGCTCGAAGAGCAGCTTGTTCTTGACCGGGTCGACGTCGGTGATGCCGAGCGAGTAGAGCACCAGCGAGGCGCCGGCCGAGCCGCGGGGCAGGCAGGGGATGCCGCGCGAGCGGGCGTACTTAACGTAATCCCATACGATCAGCATATAGTCGGGGAAGCCGGTCGCGTTGATCACGTCCAGCTCGTCCTCGAGGCGGGCGATATAGTTCGGCGCTGGGTTGCCGTCGAAGCGCTTCATCAGGCCCTCTTCGCAGACCAGCCTGAGGTAGCTGGCGGCGTCGTGGCCCTCGGGCAGGTCGAACTGGGGCAGCTGGACGCGCCCAAAGTCGAGCTTGAGCTTGCACTGCTCGGCGATGCGGCGGGTGTTCTCGAGGGGGGCCGTGCCGTAGCGCTTGAACTTCTGCCACATCTCCTCGCCGGACATGATGTGGTAGCTCTCGTCCATCATGAAGCCCTTGCCGCAGAACTCCTTGTAGGTCAGGTTCATGCCCATCGACATGACCATATGCTGGGTCTTCTGGTCCTCCTTGCGCACGAAGTGGGTGTCGTTGGTGACGACCATAGGGATGCCCAGCTCGCCGCCGATGCGCACCAGCTCGTCGTTGATGCCCTCGAGCTCGGGGGTGTTATCGTGGAGCTGCAGCTCGAGGTAGTAGTTCTCGGGGCCGAGCAGGTCGCGGTAGTAGGCGGCGTGCTCGACGGCCAGCTTGCGCTGCTGGGCGGTGAGCGACTGGATGACCTCGCCGGCGATGCACGAGGAGGTTACGATCAGGCCCTCGTGGTGCTGCTCGAGCAGCTCGCGGTCGACGCGCGGGCGGGCGAAGACGCCCTTGCCCATGCCGTCAAGGTGGGCCCTGGTGGTGAGCTTGACCAGGTTACGGTAGCCGACCTCGTTCTTCGCCAGCAGTAGCAGGTGATAGTAGTTCTTGCCGCCCTTGGTCATGGCGTCGCTGCGCGACCCGGGGGCCATGTAGGCCTCCATGCCGATGATCGGGCGGATCCCTGCCTTCTTCGCGGCGTCGTAGAACTCCATCGCCCCATACATCACGCCGTGGTCAGTCAGGGCGATGCTGTCCATGCCCAGCTCGGCTGCGCGCGCGGTGATCGCCTTCGTCGAGGCGTAGCCGTCGAGCAGGCTGTACTCCGAGTGGACGTGCAGGTGGACGAAGTCGTTCATGGGAGAAAGTCTTTACACTGAGCTGGCCGCGATAGCGCACCTGCTGAGCTGAAAACGAATGTTTTCCACAGCCTCGCTGTCAATCCTACCGCACGGCGAAGCGATTCTTAGACATAACGTGCGGGCGAAAGATGCCTGCGGGGGCTGCCTCGCATTATACCATACGGCCATGAGGACGGAAGGGGTGTAAAGGTTACAACCCCTGTGGATAACCTGTTGAAAATGTGGAAAGTCGCATGACTGTTCTGTCATCGCAGCGCCGGAACGAGCGCACCCCCTCTTCTGCGGCGCAGGAGAGGGGGCAGCTGGGGTGAGGGGCTGGGGCCGGTCTACCCCAGGCGGTACGCCGTCGCGGCTACGGCCGAGCCGACGAACACCAGGAGCCCGGGGCTGTTCAGCAACACCGCGACTGGCTCGCGCCCGGCGCCGAGGGTGCGGGCC
>JAAXUL010001442.1 GCA_013336035.1 Chloroflexales bacterium | reverse complement strand
GCTCCCAGGTGGCGTGGCCGGCGGCGAGCAGGGCCTCGTACTGGCCCTCGCGCAGGCGGGAGGCGCGGTAGGCGGCGGGCGACTTGGTGAGCCGCACGCGGGTGGCGACATCGGCCACGGGCAGGCGGCGCGCGCGCAGGGCCGCGACGGTGTCGAGGAAATGCTCGCGCAGGGCCGGCGTGTCGCCGTGCATCGCCAGGCGCATGGCCTCGCGCAGAAAGCGCTCGCCGAAGGGCTCGGAGCGCGAGGAGCGCATAGCCACGCCGCGCATGATCAGCTCGCCGCCGTAGGTGAGCAGGGCGTAGTTCTTGACCTCGTGCCAGAGAACTCTGCGCCCTGTATGCTATTCCGCGTCTCTACACCCTCGGCACCCTCCGACCCGTCGCCCTTGCCACGCCACCGCGCATACCGATCCTTCCGCCCATCGGCTTCCCATGATGGGTCAAATCGACAATACGGCCAAATCAGGGTATCATCAACTCGGTGCGGAATGCCTGGGCGATTGGACTGATTATCGTCGGGGCCTGCGGAGTTATTTTCGGAATGACAATGGCTGTCGGCTGGGTTGCTATGGGTTTTGATCGAGAGAAGGCATTTTTTATTAGTGTAAGTACGGGGCTATGTTTTGGTTTAGGCTTTGGATTTGCGCTCGCAAGTCTGTTTGGTGGATACGCTGGCATTCAACATTATATTCTTCGCACACTGTTATCCTTGAACCATATTTTACCCTTTAGAATAATACCCTTTCTTGAAAATGCAGCAAATCGCATCCTAATGCAAAAAGTCGGTGGCGGCTACATCTTCATCCATCGTATGCTAATGGAACACTTCGCCGCGATGACGGATGAGGATATTGCGCGGCTGAGCGCGGAGATTGAGGGCGCGGGGGGGAAGCGATGAGTGACGCCGAGTAGAACTATGGGTTCGCGGGAAAGGAATATATCATGCGCCGCATCCTCGTCATTGTCCTGATAGGGTTAGGCGTCTTGGGCTTAATCTTGTGGAAGCTCGCTGCATCAAACGCTTCCATTGAAGTAACGCAAGGCCCGCTGCTCGGTCCACAAGGCGACCCCTGCAATTTTGAAGTGTCCTTCATCACGGTGCGGAACACGTCACCGTTTCCTGTGCTCACCAGCGATTGGCGACTTGAAGACTCCATCGGCGTCTATACGTTTCCAAATCGCTGGGTAGCACCAGGGCAGACCGTAACTGTTTGGAGTGGCACAGGAACGAGCGATGCGGCCAATCTTTATGCAGGTCGAGCAGCCGTTGCGTGGAACACTCAACGGCTCCAACTCACGAGCCTTCTCTTCAGCTACATGTCTGCCCGAGAGTGCGCTCTGAAGTGATGAATCCAGCATGAATGCGGCGAAGGATCGCTAGGAGGCCCTGTGCTCGACCGTACCAGCCTTGCGACAGCACTGCGATCCGCGCTTCCCGAAGACCTTCGAGGCGCGGCACCAAGTCTCGCACAGCTTGTCGGCGAGGTCATAGCTGGTGAGATGCCGGCTGAAATGGCGCAGGCACAGATTGCCGCTGATGAAGCGCTCACGGCGGCACTACGAGCCCTCACAGGCCGGGAGGTTGTGGCAGGCGGCACGGTCGTCTCATTCGAGGGTGCCCAAACGGGCGATGTGAAGATTGACACCGTGGCGGGCCGAGACGTGATTAAGGTCACAGTCAACGTCTACTACCAACCGCCAGTCTCGGACACCGCTCAATCCCCGGTGCCTTCAACGGGCGCGCAGCCGACGGGCACGGGCACATCGTGCTTCATCAGCTACAGCACGGCGGACGAAGCGTTCGCGCAGCAGCTCGCTGACCGACTGCGTCAGGCGGGAGTAAATGTCTGGTTCGCGCCGGACGATGTGCGCGGCGGGGCCAGGCTCTATGACCAGATTCAGCAGGCTCAGTAGATCACAAGTTGATCATGGCGACGGGAGGCTGACTTCAGAGCGCGTCCCATAGAGACGTTCGATGGCCCGATTGAGGAATTGGCGCATGCGGTCAAAGCGAAACTGGGCGCGGGCGA
>JAAXUL010000617.1 GCA_013336035.1 Chloroflexales bacterium | reverse complement strand
GTGCTCGAGGGCCACGGGCGGCGCCTCGCCCAGCAGCTCGCCCGTCAGGGCGACAAGGCGCGCGAAAAAGGCCGCCCGGCGCTCGCCGCGGGGCCCGCTGCCCTGGGCCAGGCGCATGGCCGCGCGCTGGAGCCGGTCCATCGCCGGGTCGGGGTGGGCCCAGGGGTGGGCCAGGGCCGCCGGGTCGAAGGGGCCAGCGATGCGCCGCGTCTCCTCGAGCTCGAGCAGGCGCGAGCCGGCGGGGATGAGCAGGCGGAGCGCGTACTGCACGGGGCTCACGCACTCGATCAGCCCCAGCTCGGCGACGCCGGCGAGAAAGTCGCGGTAGATATGCCGCGTGGTCCAGGGCGTGAAGGCCACAAAGGTCGCGTTGAGCGCCAGGCCGGCCTCGCGCAGCAGCGCGGCGGCGCGGGCCAGATCGGCGCGGGTATGGCCCTTGTCGAGGCGGGCCAGGATGCCGTCGTCGAGGGCCTCGACGGCGCTGGTGACCAGCGCGCAGCCGGTGGCGCGCAGCTCGGGCAGCAGCTCGGCGTGGCGCAGCAGGTGCTCGACCTTGATCGTCACATCATAGGTCAGCTCGGGGTGCTCGGCGTGCAGCGCGCGCACCAGCGGCATGGCGTGCCCGGGCCCATTGAAAAAGTCGGGGTCGCCGAAGGTGATATGGCGCGCGCCCGCGCCCACCTGGCGGCGCACATCCTCGAGCACCACCTGGCGGGGCACGACGCGGAAGCGCCCGCCATAGACGGGGACGACCGGGCAGTGGCGGCAGGTATGCTTGCAGCCGCGGCTCGCCTAGCTGTAGCCGGCCACGCGGGGCCCCGCGGGCGTCACCAGCGCGGCGTAGGCGGCCAGGCCGGGCAGGCCCTCGCGCTCGGGGGGGATGAAGTCGAGCCTTTCGAGCGAGACCGATGACGGGGGGCCGATTTCACCCTTCGTCAGACCCGCGAAGAGCGCCACCAGCTCGCCCTCGAACTCGCCGCCCAGGCACACATCGGCCCCGCGCCCAAGCAGGTACGGGGCGTTGAGCGGCGCGTAGAGGCCGTAGCAGACCAGCTGCGCCGCCGGCGCGAGGGCCCGCAGCGTGGGCAGCAGCTCGGCGGCCAGGCGCGTGGCGGTGTGCATCGGCACATAGAGGCCGAGCATAGCCGCGCCCGCCACAGCCGCCTGATCGAGCGGCTGCAGCGCCAGATCGAGGCACACGACCTCGGCCCCGGCCCGCCGCAGCCACGCCGCCGGCGAGGCCAGGCCGAAGGGCTGGTGCCCCAGCTCGTAGGTAGAGATCAGGACGACACGCGCCAAGCGACCCACCATCCCGGCCAGATAGTTTTGATAGCTCTCGGCATTATATCACCGCACGCGGCGAGCGCGCAGAATGAGGTACAATACAGAGACGAAACGCCGGCCGCGGGGGAAGCCAATGAGCAACACGGTCATCCTCACAGACACAAGCTTCGACGCGCACACGTGGTACGGCCACGTCGAGCAGGCGACCCGGCTTGTAGCGATCCGGCGGGCCCTCGACGCCAGCGGCCTGCACGATGATCTGCACCACCGCACGCCGCAGCCCCCGCCCGACGCGGCCCTCGAGGCCGTACACACGCCGAACCTGCTGCGCCAGATCCGCCAGATGGCCAGCTACGGCGGCGGCCAGTTCGACTCTGACACCTACGTCACCGCCGACTCGTGGGACATCGCGTGCCTGGCGGCAGGCGCGGCCGTCGGCGCCGTCGAGGCCGTGGTCGGCGGGGCCGCCCGCAACGCCTTCGCCCTGGCGCGCCCGCCGGGGCACCACGCCACGCCCGGGCGCGCGATGGGCTTCTGCCTGATCAACAATATCGCCATCGCGGCCCGCTACGCGGTGCGCCAGCTCGGGGTGCAGCGGGTCGCCATCGTCGACTATGACGTGCACCACGGCAACGGCACCCAGGACGTCTTCTACGACGACCCCAATGTGCTCTTCTGCTCGACCCACGCCGCGCCGTTCTACCCCGGCAGCGGCAGCGTGGGCGAGATGGGCGACCGCGTCGACGCGCCCGGCGCCACGCTCAACGTGCCGCTGCCGTTCGGCAGCGGCGACCGCGGGTACGCCCGGGTCTTCGAGCAGGTGATCGGCCCGGCCCTGCGCCGCTTCCGCCCCGAGCTGATCATGGTCTCGGCCGGCTACGACGCTCACTGGACCGACCCCCTCGGCCCGATGGTCCTCTCGGTGAACGGCTACGCCCGCCTGAACCAGCACCTGCTCGAACTGGCCGACGAGCTGTGCGGCGGCCGGCTGGTGATGGTGCTCGAGGGCGGCTACAACCTCGAGGCCCTGGGCGCGTGCGTGGTGGCCGCGCTGCGGCAGCTGCTCGGCCGCGCGCCCGGCCCCGACCCGATCGGCGAGGTTGACGCGACCGAGCCCACGCCCGAGATCGAGCGCGTCATCGAGACGCTCAAGGCGCGCCACCCGCTGCTAATGTGACAATAGCCGACAGCCCAGCGCCGTCGGCCATTTTCATCCGACGTCGTGCGGCCAGGCCGCATAGTTGGCTGAAGTGAGGGCCTGATAGTGACCATCGCCGTGATCAATTATGGGGCAGGCAACCTGCCCAACGTCGTGCGGGCGCTGCGCGCCGTCGGCGCCGACCTGCTCATCACCGACGACCCCGAGGTGGTGCGCGCCGCCAGGGCGGTGGTGCTGCCCGGCGTCGGCGCCACCGCCGACACCATGCGCAGCCTGCGCGCCCTCGGTATCGCCCAGGTCCTCCCCGAGGTCGTCGCCTCGGGCCGGCCGTTCCTTGGCATCTGCGTCGGCATGCAGGTGCTGCTCACGGCGAGCGTCGAGTTCGGCCCCCACGACTGCCTGGGCATCGTGGACGGCACGGTGCGCCGCCTGCCCGACGAGGCCGGCAAGATCCCCCAGATTGGCTGGAACCAGGTGCGCTTCACGCCGGCCTTCGCCAGCCACCCCCTCTTCGACGGGATCCCCGACGGCAGCGACTTCTACTTCGTGCACTCCTTCTACTGCGCTGTCGAGGCGCCCGCCATCGTCGCCGGCCAGACGGACTATGGCCTGGCCTTCCCTAGCGTGATCGTCCGCGACAACCTGGCCGCCGTGCAGTTCCACCCCGAGAAGTCGGGGCGCTACGGCCTCAAGCTGCTGAGCAATTTCGTTGCTCTGGCAGGTGGCACCCGCCCGGGAGATGGTAGCAGGGAGAGCCCGGCTCTCGCTGGTGCCCCGACCATGAGCCCAATAAAGTGATGGAACTCATCCCCGCGATTGATCTGAAGGACGGGCGCTGCGTGCGGCTCTACCAGGGCGACTTCGCGCAGACCACCGTGTACGGCGACGACCCCGCGGCCATGGCCGTGCGCTGGGTCGAGCAGGGCGCCCGCCGCCTCCACGTCGTCGACCTCGACGGCGCCCGCGATGGGCGGCCCACCAACCACGATGCCGTCCGCGCCATCGTGCGGGCCGCCGGCGTGCCCGTGCAGCTTGGCGGCGGCCTGCGCCGCGAGGAGGACGTGGTCGCGGCCCTCGAGCTCGGCGTCGAGCGGGTCATCCTCGGCACCGCCGCCGTCGCCCATGGCGAGCTGGTCGCCCGCCTGGCGGCCCGCTTCGGCGACCGGCTGATCGTCGGCGTCGACGCCCGCGACGGCATGGTGGCCATCGCCGGCTGGACTGAGACCTCCGCGGTGCGCGCCACAGACCTGGTGCGCCAGATGGCCCGAATCGGCGTGGGCCGCGTCATCTACACCGACATCAGCCGCGACGGCACGCTGACCGAGCCCAACTTCGGCGCCCTGGCCGAGCTGCTCTGGCCCGACGGGCCCGCGATCGTCGCCAGCGGCGGCATCGCCCAGACCGAGCACCTCCGCCGCCTGGCCGCCCTCGGCGCCGAGAGCGCCATCGTCGGCAAGGCCCTCTACGACGGGAAGATCGATCTGGCCGAGGCGCTCAAAGCCCTCCAGGCATAGGGCGCCCCCCCGTTGGCGCCCCTCCCTGGGCGCCCAACCTAGCCTCATAAGGACCCCTATGACCCCTCCTAACTCTGACCTGACGGCGAAGTATGAGGAAGAGCGCCTGCGCGCCCACGAGCAGTCGCAGATCGTCTACCTCCAGGGCCAGATCGACGAGCTGCGCCGCATGCTGAAGGAGCAGACCAACAAGTATAACTGGGCTATGGAGCAGGTGCGCAAGACCGAGGGCACCGTCACCCAGGTCCAGAGCCTCTTCGAGCGCCACGCCAATGAGGTGGCCCAGGCCGGCGAGGCCGTCCGCCGCGATGTGGTCTCTCTGCGCAAAGAGGTCGCCGGCGCCCTCGTCAAGATCGACGAGGGCGTGCGCCCCATCCGCGATATGCAGGCCCAGATCCAGCAGGTGGCCGAGGCCCGCAAGCAGGACCGCGACTACGTCTCGACGTGGCTCGGCCGCATCGAGCAGACCGAGCAGCAGATCCTGGTCTTCCAGGCCCAGCTCAAAGAGTTCGACGACCGCCAGCGCCAGATCTTGCTCCAGCTCGACCGCCTGCGCGAGGCCGACACCGTCGCTGTCCAGGAGGCGCGGCGGGTCGGCGATGAGCTGCAGATCGAGAAGCAGAGCCTCAGGCGCCAGTCCGTCGAGGCCCAGCAGCTCGTCGCCGATGTGCGGATCGTGCTCGAGGAGCACTCCTCGCGCATCAGCCGCCTCGACGACATCCGCCAGCGCATCGACCTCTTCGCCGAGACCCTCCCCGGCCAGATCATCGAGGTGGCCAGCAAGCTGCCGGATCTGGCCGCCGATATTAAGCGCGTCGAGCGGGTCTCGACCGAGCGCTTCCTGATGAACCAGGAGCGCCTCGAGGACGTGCGCCAGCAGGCCGACGAGAAGATCGGCGAGCTCCAGGAGGCTGACGAGCAGCACCTGCGCCAGCTCACCGGCTGGCTCGAGCGCATCGACGGCTACATCCGCGAGCTCGAGCAGCGCCTCACCCGCTCGAGCATCAAGCTCGAGGCCGCCCAGCAGGTCCACATCGGGCGCATCGTCGAGATCGAGCGCCGCGAGATGGAGCAGCTCAACGCGCTCTTCGTCGCCGTGCGCGATATCACCGAGCGCAACAGGACCGCCCTGGTCGAGATCAAGGGCGGGGAGCAGGGATGAGGCCCGCCCTCAGCGCCGGCGCAGCAGATAGATCCGCGGGTAGAGCCCGCCCAGGTCGACCCTGATGGCCTGCTCGAGCTGCCAGGCCGGCCCGGCCTCGAGCAGGCGCTCCATCAGCCGCACCTCGTGCGAGAGCAGG
>JAAXUL010000616.1 GCA_013336035.1 Chloroflexales bacterium | reverse complement strand
CTACCGCCACCCGCCCGCCTGGCGGGACCCACCCCGTTGGCCGGGCGTCAGGGTGGGGCCGGGCGCGATCCTGGCAGGATGCAGGCGGCTCCCGCCCGGCCCGCCGTCGCGTGCGTCGCACGCTGCGCCCGCAGAGGTGGAAGGCGCTGCAGCAGCGCGCCCCAGCGTACCACCTTGCGCCTCGCTCGCCGGCACGGCCGCGCTGCGTCGTCGGGGCTCCCTGCTCCGCCGCTGGCGGCGGCCCCGCTCCTGGCGCGGCTCGGGCCGGCGGCTCGGGAAGCGCGGCGGTGGTGGCCTCGGGCACCTGCCGCAGCATCGGGCCGCGGCGACATACCCGAGGGAGACCATCATGAACGTGCGCTACACGCTGAAGCAGCTGGGCGACCTGGCCGTGGGCGAGGTGGGATTCTGTGTCGGCATCCACTGGCGGAGTGTGACCGGCAGCTGTGTGCCGCCGGGGATGATTAGCCCCAACTGCCGCCTGGCCTACGTGCTCTTTTCGGGCTTTGCCCCAGCCTATCGCTTCCACGACCTGCTCACCCGCATCCAAGCTGACCGGCTCCCCCGCCACAAGATTCGCCTGGTTCGCGTTACGCACGGCGGGCAGACGATGGTCGGTGTCGCCGTCATCGCCGTGGTGAGCCCCGATCGCGATCAGGCCGCAGGTCTTCGGCGGGCGCCGGCGCATCACCGCCAGTCAGGCTACCAGCGCTTCTTCCAGGCGCGGTTGGCCCGGACGAACTCGTCGCCAGCCTGGTGGGAGAGCGAGCTCGGCGACACGCCCGACACTGACGGCTTCGCGGCGCACGGGATCGAGCCACTGGCAGACTACGCCGAGCGGCAGGCCGACGAGGAGCTCGAGCGGGTTCTCGACCGCCTGGAGGCCGCGTACGACGAGAAGCTCTGGTGGCACGGCGCGCCCGGCCGCCGGACGAAGTACCCGCCCAAGCTGGGCAGCGTGCGCGAGCTGTTCTCCTACGCCCGCAGGCAGGAGATCACCCCCGACGAGTTCGCCCGCCGCAACCGGGAGCGGCAGACCGAGCGGTGGCTGAATGAGCAGCACGAGCGCGACCGACAACGGCAGCAGCAGATTGACGCTGACCAGGCCGAGATCGCGGCGGCGCTCAGCACCCCGCGCCTGGGACGCAAGCACGCCGACGACCAGGACTGGCTCGCTACCGAGGGGGCGCTCAAGGCTCGCAAGGGGCTCAAGCATCTCTACCGCGACACGGCCCCACGACCGTCACGGCCCCACCAGGTGTAGCTTGGCGATCACGCTGTCGGCGGAGGCTCACGGTACAAACCGTGGGCCTCTCGTCGTGCAAGATCTGTGCGCGCGACAGGCCGGACCATCAATGCGCCCCCGCTACGGCGGCCCTTCGCGCTGGGCGGGCGCCTTCGGCAGAGTGGTTTGTATGTTGAGCGACGCCAGCCCCAAAGGCTCGCGCCAGCCCCACTGGGAAGCTACCGCACTGCGTGCGGTGGGGCGACAGCGTGCATAGCGGCCCACCCAGAGGAGCACGAGATGAGCACATCGACCCACCGTGACCCCAACCTGACCGGCAGTGAGGCGCCCCCGCCCCTCCGACACCGGGCCAGGACGACTCGACGCCCGTCTGTAGCACCTCAGATCGCCACGCCCAGCGATACCGAGGAGGCTTCCTTCTGGGCGCGTCTCGAGGAGCGTGAGCACGGTCGTCTGACCCAGGAGGCCGATCATCTCTTCGATACGAGCTATGCCTGGGCCGCCTGAGCGGCTGGCCTGAACGAAGGAACCCGAGATGGAACTGGAGACCGACACGCTGCCCGCGACCGCCACACCCTACCAGTGCTGGGAAGCCGGCGAGCTAAGCGCCCGCGATGCCGCGACGGCAATCGCCCAAGAACTCATCACCGAGATTGAGCCGCAGGAGCGCGCCCTGGAGGAGCGCAAGAAGGCCCGGCGCGACGATCTGGGCACCCTGCTCATCCGCGTCGGCGAGCCCCTGGAGGTGCTCGGCCGCATCACGCGCTGGGTCGAGCCGACCACAGGCGAGACGGCGAATGTCAAGAAGCTGCGCGCCCTCATCGACGAACTGTACGCGCAGGGTGTGCCGGCGATTGACGGTATCGCCGCCCGCATCGAGGCCTGCATCACCATCAGTGATCGCCGAGGCTATCCACTCATTGAGCCGCCCCCACGACCCCGGCGAACAGCGTACGTACACGATGGAGCGCCGTAACGGCAGAGGCTCCAGATTGCACTTGAACGCATTGTAATGCGGCATCTCCACGCGCTGTGACAGTCCTTGACACGGGCGTGCGTACGATAGACATGGAACGAATGAGCGAGAAAGGACGACGAGTATGACCACGACGACGAGCGGTGATCTGACGCAGGCATGGGCGGAGCGGGTGCGGCAGGGCGCATTCAGCGCGGCCGTGGCGGGCATACGTGAGGTGCGGGTGTTCGGGCAGGCGGGTGATGCGCCGGTGGTCTTCCCCCAGCTGCGGGCGCTCCAGCCCGGTGAGACCCCTGAGCTGGTGATCGAGCTGCTCGAGCCCGACGAGCGTTGGGCGCTGGCCCACGCCGAGCGGGTTGTCACCACCCATCAGCAGGCCGGGCGGCTCACCGCTGAGGTGCTGCGCGGGCACGCCGACGGCGAGGTGCTACCTGCCCTGCGCATCGATCCGAACAAGGGCACCGACATCCTTATCCTTAACGCGGTGACGGGCGGGTAGCAGCAGCCGCGGGCCGGGGTGCCTTGCCACACCCCGGCCCGCTCCACGAGGTGAGCTATGGCCCGCAGCCTCCGCAACGGCGACTTCGACCTCGCCCTGGCGATCCAGTCGCCCTCGAGCCCCGACCGCTGGTACCGCGTGCTCCTCGACCGGGCCAGGGCGCTCTCCGGCGAGATGGTGCTCTCCTGCGACTGCATGGGATGGCGGCAGGACGCGCGGAACGCAGCAGCCCGCCGCGCCGTTGCCGCCGGCCGCAACGACGCGGGCCTGCGCGTGCCACGGGGCTGCAAGCATACCGACGCCGCCCAGGTCCTGCTCAGCACACCGGGCGTGGCGGCGATGCCTCGCTATCGCAACGATCATCCCTACATCGGCGCCACGCGCACGCGCTGGGCTCCACTCCGTGAGTTCGTGCCCGAGGACGGCTGGGGCATCCAGGAGGCGCGCATCACCGTCAGCGATGAGCCTTACCACCTGGTGCTGCTCCAGGCGACTGGTACGACCGGGACGACGGCGACGGCCGCCATCGCCTTCGCCACCTGTCACCCGGCCACGTTGGGCTCGCGGGCAGCGCCGGTGGGCGACTGGGGCGGCTATACCATTGCCGCCTCGTTCTGCCGACAGGCCGGCGTTCCCCTCGCCGGAGAGCCGCCGCTCCACTTCGTCGAGGAGCTGAGCGGGCGCGGAACGACCAGGCGGGCGGCACCACATCCAGGCAGCACCACCCGTGAGATCCTGGCGATCGGCGACCAGCGCGACCTCGGCGACGGTCTCACCCCCGCCCAGCGCGCCGAGAACACCCTACGCCTGTTCCTCGGCCCGCAGCACGCGCTCCTGGAGCACCAGGGCTTCCTCGACATCTCCAGCGGCCTCTATCCTGGTCGGGTCTACCGCCTTCGGCGCGACCCGCAGCGGCGCTACGAGCGGCGGGTACGTGTCTTCGAGCAGGGATCGTACGTTCGAGATTTGTGCATCGTTCGCGCCCAGAGCGTCCCTGAGGCCGACCACTTCCTCACGCTTTTCTTCGGCTTAGTCGCTGACGAGCAGCGCATCCTCTCGGTGGTGCAGCGGGGCAATATCTTCGGCACCCAGAGCGACGGCCACGAGCGCGAGACGGTGCCGGCGGTGTGGCGGCCGCGGGCGGTTCAGGCTGCTGCGGAAGCTGCGTCCGCGTAACCCTCAGCCTCGCTCAAGGAGCGCTCCCATCGGGGAGGGAGCGCGCGTGTGTGGCCCACAGAATTGCCGCGGCGTCGAGCGTGCTCCGGGCGGCGGCAAGCGCGGGCGCAGCGGTAAGGATCAGGGCCTCGAGGGCCGGGGCGTCCAGACCCCAGCCGTAGCGGAGGCTTGACTCCTGGGCCAACGGCAGCCAGCCCTCCAGGAGCCGCTGCCGGAGCCCAGGGTCACGTGGGGCATCATCAATCCTCATTGTTCCTCCCAGGTACGCCACGGCGTGGGCGCTGATGGTGGAGCACAGCAGAATAGCCAGCCGTGCTTTGGGTACTGCTTCCAGCCTCTGGAGCTACTGTACCGATGTGGGCACCCGCAAATGCGGGCGGATTCGGGCCAGATCGCCTCAGACTTGGCCCCCTCCGTGGCTCTCCAGCGCGACGCGTCACGCCTATGCTATAATCCCGCCCGAACCCCACCTCTCGTTGCGCGCCCGCGGGCGCCCGGAGCAACCCTGTGCCTGATGCACTGATGCTGCTCAGTGGCGGATTGGACTCAGTGACGGCCCTGGCCTGGGCGCTCCAGGAAGGGTTCACCATCCTTGGCGCCCTCTCGTTCGACTACGGCCAGCGCCACGCCCGCGAGGTCGCGGCTGCCGCTGACGTGGCTGCCCATTACAGTGTGCCTCACCAGACTGTAGCTCTCGCCCCGATCCGCGGCTCGTCCCTCACCGACTTGGGCGGCATCCCACAGGGCCGCGACCTCGGCGCGCTAAGCGAGACCGTGGCGCCCACCTATGTCCCCAACCGCAACCTGATCCTGATCGCCTACGCCGCGGCCCACGCGCTGCTCGGCTCGGCCACTCATATCGTCGGCGGCTGGAACGGCGCCGACGCCCTGAACTACCCAGACTGCCGCGAGCCCTTCCTCGCCGCCGCCGAGCAGACCCTGCGCCTTGCCACTGAGCGACCGTTCATCATCGCCCGCCCGCTCATTGCCGATGACAAGGCCGCGATCGTGCGACGGGCCCTGGCGCTCGGTGCACCCATCCATCTCACCTGGACCTGCTACCTGGGTGGGGACCGCGCCTGCGGCACGTGCGACGCCTGCCAGCTGCGCGTCGGCGCCTTTCGCCAGATCGGCGTGATCGACCCGGTCCCCTACGCCAGTGCGATCGACTGGTTCGGCTGCGCGCCCTACCGCCGGCCCTAAGCATGCCCAACTCTGTGGAGGAGCCCTGTGTCCCAGCGCACCATCGGCTACATCACGCTCGCCGGCTACATTCTGACGATCTTCGCCGCCAACCTGGCGATCACCGCGATCGGCATCGTGCCCGTCGGCTTCGGGCTGATGGCCCCCGCCGGCGTCTACTTCGCCGGCCTCGCCTTCTCGCTGCGTGATGCTCTCCAGGAGACC
>JAAXUL010000615.1 GCA_013336035.1 Chloroflexales bacterium | reverse complement strand
GTCGCGAACGGTCTGCGCCGCGGCGACGCACCGTTGGCGTCCCCGACGACGCTTGACGAGCTGCCGTTGAGTGATGACCGCTCGCTGCGGGCCCTGCTCACCCGGCTGGGCGAGCGCGCGCCCGCTCAGACCCTCGTGGTGCTCCAGGACCTCACCGCGCTGCGCCGCGCCGAGGCCGCACGCCGGATGCTGCTCGCCAACATCACCCACGACCTGCGCACCCCGCTGGCCTCGCTCCAGGCGCTGCTTGACGCCCTCGACGGCGGGGCCATCGACGAGCCGGCCCTCGCGCGCGACTTTCTGGACCGCATGGCCACCGAGGTGCAGGGGCTGAGCCGCCTCGTCACTGAGGTACTCGAGCTGTCACGGATCGAGCAGGGCCAGGTGGTGCTCCAGCCGACGCCGGCCGCACCGCGCGCCCTTCTGGCGGCCGCCGCGGGACGGATGGAGGCCCAGGCGCGCCAGCAGGGGGTCTCCCTCGCCATCGAGGCCGCCGACAGGCTGCCGCTCGTGTCCGTGGATGTCGGCCGGATGGAGCAGGTGCTGCTCAATCTGCTGCAGAATGCTCTCGCCGCCACCCCCGCCGGCGGCCAGATCACCCTGAGTGCTCATGCCGAGCGCGACACCGTCGTGCTCGCCGTCCATGACACGGGGGTGGGCATCCCACCCGAGGCGCTGCCCCATATCTTCGAGCGCTTCTACAAGGCCGACCCCGCCCGCAGCCGGGGCGGCGCCGGCCTGGGCCTCGCCATTGCGAAGCACCTGGTCGAACGTCACGGGGGGCAGCTTGCGGCGACCAGCACGCCGGGGGGCGGCACGACGCTCAGCATCACCCTGCCGACTGGCCCCGCGTTCACATTCCGTTAACCCAGCGATCACCCTGCGATCACACCCGCGCGCTACCCTGAGTCAGCAGGGTACAGGGAGGAGGAGCGCGGACATGCTGGAAGTGCTGATCTTTGTGCTGGCAGTGCTCGTCGGCGGGCTGGGCAGCATGCTCGGCATCGGCGGCGGCGTGCTGCTCATCCCCCTGCTCACCGGGCCCCTGGGCATCCCGATCAAGACGGCCATCGGGGCCAGCATCGTCAGCGTGATCGCCACCTCCTCAGCCGCCGGGGCGGTCTACGTCGGCAAGGGCATGAGCCACACCCGCCTGAGCATGGTGCTGGAGATCGCCACTACCCTGGGCGCCCTGGCCGGCGGCCTCACCGCGGTGCTGATCGACCCGCGCTGGCTCTCCGCCGTCTTTGCCCTGGTCCTCGGCTACGTGATCTTCAGCATGGGCCGGCTGCCGAAGGACGAGGGCGCCGTCGCCCCGACCGGGATCCTAGACACCAGCTATCCCGACCCGCTCAGCGGGCGGGAGGTCACCTACGGCGTGCGTAACCTGCCTGCCGGGCTGGGCGCCAGCTTTGTCGCGGGCAACATCTCGGGGCTGCTGGGCATCGGCGGCGGCATCGTCAAGGTGCCGATCATGAGCCTGGTGATGGGCATGCCCCTGCGCGCCGCCATTGCGACGAGCAACTTCATGATCGGCGTGACCGCCGCGACCAGCGCGGTGATCTACTACCAGCACGGCCTGCTCGACCCACGGGTGGCCATCCCCACCGCCCTCGGCGTGCTGGCCGGGGCGCAGGCCGGCGCCCGCATCGGCGGCAAAGTGCGCAGCCAGCGGCTCAAGCAGCTTTTCCAGGGCCTGCTGGCGATCTTCGCCGTACAGATGCTCTATCAGGCGATCACGGGAGGCTGAGATGCAGCGTGAGCCGCTGGTTGAGTCAGGTTTCGCGGGCGGCCAATCTCGCGCCGGGGCCCCGGCGAAGCAGCCGGATGACCCTTCACCCCTGGTCACCCCCGACCTGCCGGCCGAGGCACGGGAGCACAGTGCCGGCCGTATGCTGGGCGGGCGTGCGCCGGGCATCCACGTCGCACCAGACATTACGCGGCAGGTGCTGACTCCTGAGCCCGGGCCGGGCGCGCAGGAGCGGCGCGATCTCGATGGGGTCGTGCACCGGGTCTTGATCCTCGGGCTGGTGCTGAGTAGCGCCCTGATGCTTGCCGGGATCGGGCTGGAGCTCGCGCGGGGAACGGCGCTGCCGGAGGCGGTGGCCGGGCTCGGGCAGGTGCTCCCGCGAGTGCTCAGCCTGCGCCCCTCGGGCTTCCTCACCCTGGGGCTGCTGGTGCTCATCGCCACGCCGATCCTGCGCGTGGTCGGCTCGGTCATCGCCTTCCTCGCCGAGCGCGACTGGCGCTTCGCCGGGATCACCGGCCTGGTGCTGCTGGTGATGGTCGTGAGCATTGTGCTCGGCAAGGGATGAGGCAGTCGCTCGTGAGAGGAGCAAGCGATGGCGCCAGTGGATCTCCATCAGTTACCGCGCGGCGCACGGGCCCTCTACCGCATCAGCGAGGCCGTGAGCGCCGGCCTGGACACCCAGGCGGTGCTCGACGCACTGCTGGAGCGCACGGTGGGCGAGCTGGGCTACCGCGCCGCGGCGCTGCGCCTGCTCGACCCGGAGCGGCGCACCCTGGAGCTGCGGGCCGCTTACGGCCTGAGCCCGGCCTACCTCGCCAAGGGCGCGGTCGAGGTGGCCCGCAGCGGGGTGGACGCCGAGGTGCTCGCCGGCGCGACGGTGGCCGTGCCCGACGTGCGCAGCGCCCTGAGCTTCCAGTACGGCGAGGCGGCCCGGCGCGAGGGCCTGGTGAGCGCCATCGTGCTCCCGCTGCCGCTCCGCGAGCGCGTGATCGGCGTGCTGCGCGTCTACACCGCCGCGCCCCACGCCTTCGACGAGGAGGAACGCGCCCTGCTCGCCGCGGTCGCGGGCCTCGGCGGGCAGGCCATTCAGCGCGCCCACTTCGCGACCGCGCTCCAGCAGATCGCCGCGAGCCTGACAGCCAGCCTGGAGCTGAAGGCCGTGCTGGGGACCCTGCTGCTGCGGACAGTGCAGGCCCTCGGCACGCGGGCCGGCTCGCTCCGGCTGCTCGGCCCGCGGCGCCAGACCCTCCACCTCGCTGCGGCCTACGGCCTGAGTGAGACCTACCTGGCCAAGGGGGCGGTGCAGGTGGCCGGCAGCGGCATCGACCAGCACGTCCTCAGCCAGCTGCAGCCGCTCGCGCTCACCGAGCTGAGCGAGGCGGCCGGCTTCCAGTACCCGGCGGAGGCCCAGCGCGAGGGTATCCGCGCGCTGCTGGTGGCCCCGCTGCGGGCGCAGGGGCAGGCGATCGGCGTGCTGCGGGTCTACGCCGGCGAGCTACGCCAGTTCAGCCCCGAGGAGCTCGGCTTCACCGCCACCGTGGCCGACCTGGGTGCGCTGGCGATCGAGAATGCCAAGCTGCACGCGGCGCTCAAGCAGCGCCTGGAGGCGCTCCAGGCCGACAGCAACGGCTGGCAGCGCTTCCTGACCCTAAGCTGAGGCGCCATGCACCCACCAACTGGCCCCTACCTCATCCACGCCCTGTTCGGGCAGCCCTGGCTCAGCGTGCGCTGGTACGGCGTGCTGATCATGGGTGGCGCCATCCTGGCGGCGCTCCTGGCCGCGCGGCGCGCCCAGGCCCGCGGCATCGACCCCGAGCACGTCTGGAACCAGCTGCTGCTCGGCCTCCTGCTGGCCATTCCTCTAGCCCGGGCCTACTACATCGCCTTCGAGTGGCCGCGCTACGCCGGGCGCCCCTGGTGGGAGATTGTTAATCCCCAGGGCGGCGGCCTGGCGATCCACGGCGGACTGCTGGGCGCGCTGCTCGCCGTGGTCATCTATACGCGCCGGCAGCGCCTGCCGCTACTGGGCTGGCTGGACATCTGCGCGCCGCCGGTGCTGCTCGGCCAGGCGATCGGGCGCTGGGGCAACTTCTTCAACCAGGAGGCCTACGGCCGTCCGACGACGCTCCCCTGGGGCCTCGCGATCGACCCACCCTACCGGCTCCCGCCGTATGATGATCTCACACGATTCCCGCTCTCCACCCGCTTTCACCCGACGTTTCTGTACGAGTCGCTGTGGGATCTCAGCGCTCTCGGCCTGATCCTCTGGGTCGAGCGCCGCTTCGCGGGCTGGCTCAAACCGGGCGACAGCCTGCTGCTCTACGGGGTGTGCTACTCGCTAGGGCGCTTCTTCACCGAGGGGCTGCGGACTGACAGCCTCTGCGTCGGCCCGTATACTGCCGATGGGAGCTGTGTCGGGGGGCTGCGCATCGCCCAGGTGGTGAGCCTGAGCGTGCTGATCGGGTGCGGGCTCACCCTCTGGCTGCGCCACCGGCGGCGGAGGGTCGCATCCGTCGAGGTGGCATAAGCACGCGCAGAAAGCGTCTGGACGGGCGGTGGGTCGCGGGGGGATGAGCTCCAACCTATGGGGGGAACAGCTGAGTATGCAAGGCGCCCGTATCCTCGTCGTTGATGATGAGCCCGCTATTCGCTCATTCGTGGTTGCCGTGCTCCAGAGCGAGGGCTATGAGGTCCACGAGGTAAGCGATGGGCGCAGCGCGCTCGCGGCAATTCAGGCGCAGCCGCCCGATCTCGTGCTGCTCGATATGGCAATGCCGGTGCTGTCAGGTGATCGCGTGCTGCGGCAGCTCAGCACCGAGCGTATCGCCGTCCCTGTGATTATGATGACTGCGGGGGTGATCAGTGCGCGCTGGCGCCAGGAAGGCGTAGCGGCGATCCTGCCAAAGCCCTTTGACCTCACGGAGTTGCTCAATCTGGTCGCGTTAGTGCTTTCAGGACGCCACTGACCACCGTTCGCAGCGTTGCATGTGCTTTTCCCAGCTATCGCCTAACGATGACCGGGATCAGCCGAACAATGCCGCTCTCAGCAACCTCCGCTTGGGCCAGGTAACCGCGGAAGCTCACATCTGCGCTACCGACGCGGGCCGCGGCGTTTACCCAGTGCGCCCTGGGCGGCTGCGGGCATCAGATCGCAGGCGTCAGCGCCATTGGCATCCACGAAGCCCTGACTGCGACGAGGAGCCTGGCCGTAGGGGCCAAGGGCGGTGAGGGGCTGGGCGATACGCGCGGCGGTCATCGCGCGGGCGGTAGCGAAGCGGGCGTCGGCGTTCTGGCGGGGCGGGGGATTGCAGAAGGCCCAATAGGGTAAAGCAGTCGATGACGTGTAAACCTCCCCTGGCCAGGGTTTGCCAGCAGTATCCGCGTTGAACGAGGGGTTCGGCCCGTGCATCTACCATCAACTGGTCCGGAGCAGAGCTGCTTTGCTGAACGTCACGCGGGGTCGTGCTGCGACGGTGAAGCCGACGTCCTGAGCTATGCGAAGCGTGGTTTCGAATGCGTCCCTGGAGACATGAACGGGCGGCTCCACAATGAAGAGG
>JAAXUL010000614.1 GCA_013336035.1 Chloroflexales bacterium | reverse complement strand
CGAGCATGGCGGCGGCGGGGCGCCAGCCCCAGCGCAGCCCGGCGCCCGCCGTCAGCAGGACGAGCAGCAGTAGGGCGGCGACGGGCACAACCCACGGGGGCAGCACCGAGGCCTTGCCGAAGCCGACGATCGCATTCATCAGCACGAAGCTGAGCCCGACGATGGCGGCGAAGAGGGCGGAGAACAGCACGAAGGAGGCGGGGCGAGGGAGGGCCGATGCGGCGGACCCGCCCTTTTCGGGCCAGATCACGCGCTGGGCGGCCCAGGCCGACAGCAGGGTGAGGGGCACCGTGAGGTGGATGGTGAGCCAGGGCATCTTCTCGCCGGCCCAGGTGTAGAGGCCGAGCGCGGCGATGGCCCACCAGGCCACCAGGAGGATCGGGAAGGCGGCCCGGCGTCGCCAGAGGTCGTAGGCGACCAGCCCGAGCCCAAGCGTGCCGAAGATCAGCAGCAGGGGCTCGTACACCCCTAGCTGGAACAGGTAGTAGTGGCCGGGCTGGCCGCCGCGCTGCACATTATGCTGGGCGAGCCAGTAGAGCAGCGAGCCGGCGACGCCGCTGATCGCCCCGAGCAGGTTGGTGAAGAAGGCGCTGAAGAAGACCAGGTAGATGCCGAGGAAGAGGAGCAGGGCTAGCCTCCAGCGCCCGCCCGCGCCAAGGCTGGCGAGGACATCGGCGGCCGGGGCGCCCCGCTCGCGGGCGAGCGCCCACGGGGTGCGGCCGTCGGGGCCCGGCCGGCGCCAGATCAGGTAGCCCAGGGCCGCGAGCGTGCCAAGCGCCAGGCCGCCGGCGAGCAGCACGGCGGGGTGGCCGAAGAAGCGCCCGAGGTCGATCAGGTAGCGGACAAAGTTGTTGAACAGCCCGCGGCCGCTGTCGTCGTCGGCCCGGTTGCGCACAAGCAGGGCGTAGCTGTTGTCCTCGGTGGCGAGCGGGGGCCAGCCGAAGAGGCCTGGCCGCTCGACCTGCATCTGGCCCGTTGCCGGGTCGATGACGGCGTTGTGCGAGCCGTCGACCTTCGCGTCGCCCGGTAGGATGAAGACGAGGGCCACGACGGCCACGCCGAGGGCGGCGACGATGGCGATGCCTGGCCTGTAGACCTGCCAGAGGAAGGCTACGGCCAGGGGCGCGGCCATGATCAGCAGGAAGAGGTAGCTGGTCTCCTGGTTCACCAGCATCAGCCCGAAGGCCGCCGCGCCAGTCAGGAGCCAGGCGGTCCGCCGGGTGGACGCAAAGCGCACGATCGCCGCGAAGACCAGCACCTCGCATAGCACCGAGTAGATATCGTGGCGAAAGAAGCGCCCGACATAGAGCGTGACGGGCGACACGAGCAGGTAGCCGGCCGCGATCAGGGCTGCGGGCCGCCCAAGCTCGCGCCGTACCAGGTAGGGCGTTAGCGTGAGGGCAGTGCCGGCCAGGGCGGGCATCAGCCGCGCCGTGAAGTCGTTGTCGCCGAAGAGAAAGTAGCCCAGGGCCCCAAGGTAGTAGAGCAGGGGGCCGTGGAGCAGCGGGTCATGAATGTAGCCGCGCCCGACGTAGAGGTACCACGAGTAGGCCGCGTGGAGGGTCTCGTCGTGGTGGAGGGCCCGGGCGTCGAGGGCCCACATGTGTGCGATCAGTGAGACCACGCCGAGAGCGAGGTAGGCCAGATGCTCGACCGTGAGCGACCATGGCCGGGCAAGGGAGACCGGCCCGTTGACGGCTGCGGGCTGCGGCAGTTCAAGCGTGGACATCGCACCTCGAAAAAGCGCCGTGGCGCGAGAGTGCCAGGTAACCCCTGGCATTTTACACGAGACAGTGGTGCGCTCGCAAGCTCGCTTGGATGAGCGCTCGCAAGCTCGTTTGGGTGATCCCGAACCCGGCGAGCGTAGCCAGCCTTACCCGCTCACCCGGTAGGCGCAGCGAGCGTCAGCGTCTCGACCGTGTGTCGCTCGATCGCCTCGGGCGTCCACAGCAGAGGGAAGTACCCGCCCGCCCGCCAGGCCGCCGCCATATCGGCGTAGTGGCTGCTGCCGGGGTGGCCGCTCTGACCGGCGGGCAGGATCACTCTGGCGCTATCCCAGTCGCCCGGGTCAAGGATCTGCCGGTATGAGGCGGCGTTATAGAAATAGCCCGTTGCCGTGTCGCGGGGGATGTAGTTCTGGCTGACAGTGTCGAGGTCGCCGCCGGTGGGCCAGGGCCCCCGGTTGAAGACCGACGCCAGGGCCGGCACGCCCCCGAGGGGGTGGCGCAGGGTCAGGCTGTGCCCCTTGCCGTACGACCAGCGGGCCGGGGCGGCGCCCTGGCGCTCGCGCAGATCGGCCACAGCGCGGCCCACGGCCTCACGCAGCACGCCCGACCATGTGCGCCCCTCGCCGAGCCAGGGGTCGGGCCGCTCGGGCGCGGGCGCCGCGGCGATGCGGGCGAGCAGCTCGGGCAGCACGCGCTCGAGGTAGAAGTTCGATGGCGTGCCGCCGAAGGCCCCGAGGGCGGCCGTGGCGCCGATCAGGGGCTCGAGCTCGGCGTAGGCGACCCGCGGCAGGTGGTAGCGCAGGATATCGTAGAAAGCCCCGGCCGCGCTGTCGGGCGTCAGCGCCCCATCCCAGGCCACGAGCAGATCGCGCGCCCCCCGCTCGGTGGGGTCCGCGAGGTCGAGGTCGGCCACGAGGCTCGCCAGCTGGAGGCCGGGCAGCGAGCGCACATCGGTCTGGATGCGGGCGAAGCTGCGGGCGTCGTGGGCATCGCTGGCCGCGAGCAGGGCGGCGATGCGCTCGGCCCGGTAGGGGTTGGCGTACTCGCCGTGGAGTGCGTCGTGGTAGGGGTAGTCGGGGCCGACCAGGCGGTTGTTCGCGGTGACGATGGCGCCGCCGGGCGGGTCGAGGCTGGCGGGCAGCCCATCGTGGGGGATAAAGCCCCGCCACTCGTACTCGCCCGACCAGCCTGGCACGGGCAGCTGTCCGTCACCTCGCTCGCGGACAGGGAGCTTGCCGGCCAGGGCATAGCCGATGTGGCCATCCACATCGGCGTAGACGAAGTTCTGGGGCGGCACGTCCCAGTCGCTAAGGGCCGCGCGGAAGCTCACCCAGTCGTGGGCGCGGTTCAGGCGCAGCACCGCCCTGGTGAGCGCCGGCGAGGGGTCGAGGGCCGTCCAGCGTAGGGCCAGGGCCGTATGAGACGAAGGATCAGCGGCGAAGGGCGAAGGGCCGCCGGGGCCCGCTGCCACCAGCCCCTCACTCGCGGGCTGGCCCTGGTCCTTCGTCCTTCGCCCTTCGTCGCGCGGGCCGCGCAGGGGCGAGCTCTCGGGGCCGCTCACCTCGTCGATGATCGGGCCGTGGTGGCTCAGGCGCACGTCCACCAGGACGACCTCCTTCTGGCCCTTGACGACGATCTCCTCGCGCACCAGCTCGACCTCGCGCCACTCGCCGCGCCACTCGTAGAGGTCGGGGTTCTCGGGGTGGAAGCGCTCGATATAGAGGTCCTGATTATCGGTCATCGCGTTGGTGACGCCCCAGGCCACGCGCCGGTTGTGGCCGATCACGATGCCGCAGGTGCCGGGCATCGTCACCCCGGCGGCGTGAAACTCGCCGCCCTCGAGATGGGCGGCGTACCAGAGCCCGGGCAGGCCCAGGCCAAGGTGAGGGTCGCCGGCGAGGAGCGGGCGGCCGCTGGCCGTATGGCGGCCCGAGACGACCCAGGCGTTCGAGCCCTGGGGGCCGCCGGTGTCGCCGGTGAAGGGGCCGGCCTCCGCGGCCATGCGCAGGGCGGCGTCGCCCATATGGATCGAGTAGGCGGTGCCGGGCGGGACGGTGATGGCGGCCTCGCCGGGGTAGCACGGGGCGATGGCCGCGGCCCGCTCGACGCCCACGGCTGCGACCACGTGGGCGTTGAACAGCTCGCTCATCCAGTTCCCCGAGAGGTTGAGTGACATAATCTTGGGCCAGACCAGGATGTCAACCACCTCCCAGGGGCGGGGCTGAAAGCCGAGGATGGCGAACTCGAGGGGCAGGCGCCCGCGCAGAGCCTCGACGCACGCGTTGACGCCGCGCACATAGGCCTCGACGATCGCGCGGGTCTCGTCGTCGAGCAGGTCGACCTCACGGCGGGCAACGCGCGAGAAGCCCAGGGTGCGGACAAACTGGTCGGAGCTGAGGGCGATCGGCCCGAAAATCTCGGCCAGGCGACCGTGGCCGGTGCGCCGGTTCAGCTCCATCTGCCAGAGCCGGTCCTGGGCGTGCACATAGCCGAGGGCGGCGAACAGGTCGGCGTTACTCTCGGCGGAGATGTGGGGCACGCCCCAGCGGTCGCGGCGCACGATGGCCCGGGACGTCAGGCCTGTCAGAGGGAGGCTGCCGGAGATGCGGGGCAGGGGTCGGCGGATAGCGGCCATAGCGCCCATGCCCGCCGCCCCCGCCGCGATGCCAACCGTCAGCCCGAGGGCCCGGACGATCCGAGAGAAGTCGAACATCGACGGCACCTTTCTTGAAGCTATCGTGGATATGACCATTGTGTGCCTGCTTGCACCCCGCTGTCAACAGCCGCCCGAGGCGACGCTGTGGCGAAACATTACCTGACCCCAACAAGCCTTATAATTGTCTTCAAATGCCGAGCAGACTCGCGGACGAACACGGGCGCCCTTGTGAGCGCCCCCACGCGGCGCCGCTACGGACCACGGACGACGTATGACCCAGTTTCCCCTTCCGCCCGGTCTGGCGGACGACCTGCAGCATGTCGAACAGATCCTGCAGGAGCGCACCCACTCGCGAGCCGCGGTGATCAGTGTAGCCGGGGCGCGCCTGCTGAGCTCTGGCGCGGCCCGCGTGCGCGCAGCTCTAGTCCTTATGGCCGCACAGACGGGCACCTACCAGCGCGATCAGGCCGCCCACGCGGCGGCCGCCATCGAGCTGATCCACGCTGCCACACAGACCCACGATGATCTGATTGATGAGGCCGAGCGTAGGCGCGGCGCGCCCCGGGTGGGCGAGTGGGGCCACGGGGTGGCCCTGATGGTGGGCGACTACCTGTTCGCCCTGGCCGCCGGCGAGATGTCCCTCAGCCCCGACCCGCGCGTGATCGGCTTCTACTCGCAGGCAGTGACGCGCATCACCGAGGAGACCCTGGCCCCCCCGGTGGCGCCCCGCCCGCTCGAGGAGGCCCGGGCCCGTTACCTCGAGCGCCTGGCCGGCACGGCGGCCGCTCTCTACAGTGCGGCCTGCAAGGCCGGCGGGGCCTGCGGCGCGGCCCCCACCGAGCAGATCGAGGCCCTCGGCCGCTTCGGCCATAACCTGGGCCTGGCCCTGCGCCTGGGCGATGAGGCCCACGACTTCGCCCCCCGC
>JAAXUL010000613.1 GCA_013336035.1 Chloroflexales bacterium | reverse complement strand
CTCTACCACGCGCACCTGCGCCTGCTCAACCCGCTGGGGCGCTACCGCCGCTACATCAGCCGCGACCTGAACCCGGTCTTCGAGCTGCCCGGCCTGGTGGTGGTCGGCGCCGTCACCGCCCACGGCCTCACCGTCGACGGCGGCAAGGTCAGCTCCGCCCAGGCCGCCGCCCTGCGCGCCACCCTTGGCCGCTACGGCCCTGGCGTCTGCAAAGTCGTCGTCTGGCACCACCCCGTCGTCAACCCGCCCGGCCTGCATAAGAACCGTGTGATCGCGGGCGCCCACGAGGCCATCCGCCTGCTCGACGCCTGCGATGTCGAGCTGCTGCTCTGCGGCCACATCCACGTCTCGTACGTCGGCAACACCCTCGATGTGGTCAACGACCTGCGCCAGGGCACGATCATCTGCCAGAGCGGCACCACCACCTCGCGGCGCGGCTACGGCCGCGAGCAGGGCAAGAACTCGTGCAACCTGATCGAGGTCGACGATCGCGCCATCAGGGTCAGCCAGCTGCTCTATATGGACGAGGCCGCCCGCTTCGTGCCCGCCGCCGAGCACGCTTTCCCGCGCCGCGCCGGCCCCGTCTACGAGCTGCCACCCTCCGAGCGCGATGTGTCCATCAAGGGCTGAGCCACATTGTGAGACGAGCACGAGAGAGCTAGGTGGAGGAGCTATTGCTCGAGCGACAGATCGCTGCCCTGCGGCGCGCTATGGCTGACCCGACAGCATCCTCGCTCGAGGATGTGCTGGTGCTGCGCGACCTCGACGGGCGCGTCATCCGCCCAATGCAGCCGCCCCCCGACATCACCCCCCGCGAGGCCGCCGCGCTCGTGCTCCTCTACCCGAGCGCGGGCGAGCTGTGGCTGCCCCTCACCGTGCGCTCGGCCCGTCTGACCACCCACCGCGGCGAAGTCTCGCTCCCCGGCGGCGGCGCCGACCCCGACGACGGCGGCCCCGTGCAGACGGCCCTCCGCGAGGCCTGGGAGGAGCTGGGCATCAGGCCGGCCAACGTCGAGGTTCTGGGCACCCTCACGCCCTTCTACATCCCACCGAGCAACAACACCCTCACCCCCGTCGTCGGCCTGAGCGTTGCCGAGCCCGACCTGCGGCCCGACCCCGACGAGGTCGAGGCGGCCTTCAGCGTGCCCCTGCGCGCCCTGCTCGACCCGGCCACTGTCCACGAGGAGGTCTGGGAGCGTCGGGGCCAGAGCATGCGCGTGCCCTTCTTCGCCCTCGAGGGCTACAAGGTCTGGGGCGCCACCGCCCTCCTGCTCAGCGAGCTGGTGGCCCGCCTGCGCCGCGCCGGTGAGGGCTAGCGGCCGACCTCCGCCAGCAGCCGCTCGGGCTTGCCCCGGTACTCGCCCCAGGCGATCTCGCCGCGCACGATGCCCCCGAGAATGCGCCAGAGGGCGGCGTTGACCGGCGCCGGCACGCCCCGCGCCGCGGCCTCGGCGGCCACCGCCCCGTACAGCTGCTCGCCCTCCGAGCGCTTACGGCCCGCCCGCAGGTCGCGCAGCAGCGAGGGGTCTTTGCCGCCGCGCCCGCCGCCGACCAGCCGGCGCATCAGCGGGCGCAGAGCGGGCCCCGGCAAGAAGCGGGCCAGCGCCGCGACCGTGGCCGCCGGGTAGCCCGGCAGGTTCACCGGGCGGGCGCCCATGCGGGCCATCACGGCCAGGGCCTCGCGGGCCGCCGCCAGATCGAGATCGAGCAGGCGCGCGTCAGCGTAGATCTGGGGCACCTGCATGTCGAGGATGGCGGCCTGGGCGTTGCCGAGCATGTTGAGCAGGGCCTTCGACCACTTCATGGCCCGGTAGTCGCCGTAGGTCTTCACCGGGAAGCCGGCCGCCGTGAAGGCCGCCGCCCACGGGCCCAGGTCTGTCGCCGGGTCCACCGGAGCCAGGCCCACGCCTCCTGCCTTAGTGATCACGATCTCTGTGGGGCCCGGCGCCTCGACCGAGGTCGTGATCGCGCCGGCGATCACCCGCGTCGGCCCAAAGGCCGCCACCAGCCGCTCCTCGTTTCCGATGCCATTCTGCAGGGTCAGCAGCAGCCGCGGCGCCAGGGCCCGCAGGGTCTCGATCGCGCCGGGCGTGTCGTAGCCCTTCACGCAGAGCACGGCCAGGTCCGGGCGGCGGTACGGCCCCAGCAGGTCTGCGGGCGAGGCCGCCGCCTCAATGCGGACCTCGCGCGCCCCATCGGGCGAGCTGATGCGCAGGGGGCCGGCGGCCAGGGCGTCGACGCCGCTCGGCCGCGCCAGCAGGGCGCTCTCGATCCCGCCCAGCGCCAGCCGGCCCGCCACCTGTAGCCCGATCGCTCCTCCGCCGACGACCACGATAGCCATACGATGCTCCTGCAAGGCGCTAGCTGCGCCAGTATACCAGACCGCGAAGACTCGCCTCCGGGGCAGGGTGCTGGCCCAGGCCCTATGCTACAATTCACGCCAGCGTCCAGCCATTAGACACGGAGAGACGTATGGCGCCGCTCACGTTCAAGGTCGAACCGGGCAGCAAGGTCCAGCTCGACAAGATCGACCCGCGCTACGAGGCGGGGCTCGACCGGGTACAGGCCGAGGCCGACTTGGCAAAGCTGACCTACGAGATCGATGAGCTGCAGGAGCTGCTCTTCGGCGCCGGCACCCACAGCCTGCTCGTGATCATGCAGGGCATGGACACCAGCGGCAAGGATGGCACCGTCCGCAAAGTCTTCAGCCAGGTCTCCCCACTAGGCAGCTACGTCGTCTCGTTCAAGGTCCCCACCGAGGACGAGCTAGCCCACGACTTCCTCTGGCGCGTCCACATGAAGACGCCCGGCAAGGGCATGATCGGCATCTTCAACCGCTCACACTACGAGGACGTCCTGGTGGTGCGCGTGCACAACCTGGTGCCCGAGGCGGTCTGGCGCAAGCGCTACCGCCTGATCAACGATTTCGAGCACAACCTGGCCCAGAGTAACACGATCATCCTCAAGTTCTACCTGCACATCAGCAAGAAAGAGCAGGAGGAGCGCCTGCTCGCGCGCGAGCAGGACCCCACCAAGGCCTGGAAGCTCGCGGCGGGCGACTGGCGCGAGCGCGAGCGCTGGGACGACTATATGGCCGCCTACGACGACGCGCTCGAGCAGTGCAGCACCGACGAGGCCCCCTGGCAGATTGTGCCGGCGGACCGCAAGTGGTACCGCAACTACGCCGTCGCCATGACCGTCGCCGAGACTCTGCGGGGCTACAAGGGCCAGTGGCTGGCCAAGCTCGGCAAGGTCGGCGAAGAGCGGCTGCTCGAGCTGAAGGCGCTCCGGGCGGGGCAGCCGCAGTAGGCCCTACGCGCCCACCAGGGCCTCGACCACCTTCGCCCACGTGATCGCCGCCACCTGCGGCCGCCCGGCCCGCCCCAGGCGCTCGGCCAGGGCCGGGTTGGCGGCCATAGTGTCCAGGGCCCGGGCGACGGCCGCGGGGTCGGGCGAGCAGATCAGCCCGCTCACCCCATCCTCAACAAACTCGAGCACCCCGCCCGCGTCGTCCGTCGTCACCACTGGGCGCGCCGCGCCGAAGGCCTCTACCGTCGCGAAGCCGTAGTCCTCGTCAACCGGGGCGTAGTACACCGCCCGCGCCCCCGCGTACAGCTCCACCAGCTCGGCGTCGCCGACAAAGCCCAGGAAGCGCACCCGCTCGCCAAGGCCAAGCTTCGCCGCGATGCCCTCGAGGCGCTCGCGGTCGGGGCCGGCGCCGGCCAGCAGCACGCGCGCCGGCGAGCGCGTGCGCGCCGCGGCCTCGAGCAGCAGGTCCAGGCGCTTCGCCCGGTCCAGGCGCGACGACGAGAGGATGTAGTCGCCGTAGGGCCCCGCCCGCAGCTGCGCGGCGTAGCGGCTCGGCGGGTAGAGGGCCTCGCTCTCGATGCTGTTGAAGCGCCTGAGGCGGGCGCTCACATTGCGCGAGATCGTGTAGCGGGCCCGACACTCGCCCAGGCCGCGCCGGTCCATGCGGAAGATCTCGTCGCGCACCTGGCGGTGCTCGGGGATGTTGGTGAAGTCGCTCAGGGGCGTGCCGTACCAGTCGTAGGCCTGCCGGTGCTGGTGTACCAGCCAGACCACCTTGTGCCCGTGGCGCACCATGTACGAGGGAAACTTCGTGCAGATCACCTGGTCGATGGGCTGCCCGTTGAACTGGCTTATGTCAAGCATTCGCCAGGCCAGGGCGCTCTCAGGGATGCGCTCGACGGGGTGCCACTGGTAGGGCAGCGCTACCACATCCACCGTGTGCCCCCGCTCGCGCAGGGCGTCCCGCAGCCCCTCGACCAGATACTCGGCCCCGCCCCGCACAAACGGCACCTGCGTGGCGCAGATCAAAATACGCTTGGCTGTCATGCATCGCTCAGCACAAAGTCCGCCGTGCGGCGGGCGACGACCTCCCAGTCACAGGTCGCAAGCACAAAGGCGCGGCCACGCTCGCCGAGAGTGCGGCGCAGCGCGGGGCGCGCGAGCAGCAGGTCGAGGGCGGCGGCAAACTCGCTGAACGAGCCGAAGGCCAGGCCGCCCCCGCCCCGCCTGGCGTGGTCGGCCGTGACGGCGCAGCCGGCGTGCACAAGGGCCGGCGCGCCCTGGAGCCAGGCCTCCATCAGCACGATGCTGAAGCTCTCGTAGAGTGAGGGCTGGATAAAGACATCGCACGCGGCGTAGGCGTCGTGCTTGTCCTGGTCACTCTGGAAGCCCAGATCAAGGACAATGTCGGCCAGGCCCGGTGTATACCCGGCGGCGGGCAGGTCGAGGCTGCCCGCGCCCATCAGGGCCAGGCAGAGCGGGCCGCCGCGCCTGGCCCAGTACTCGCGGGCGTAGGCCAGCAGCAGCGGAACATTCTTGCCCTCATCGCGGCGCCCGGCGTAGAGCAGTAGGGGCGTGTCGCCCAGCCCGTGGCGGCGCCGGAAGCGGGCGCCATCGCCCCGCGGCGCCAGGTCGACGCCCTCGCCGGCCACACAGATGCGCCCGTCGGGCAGCCCGTAGAGGGCGCGGGCCAGCTCGGCCTCGGGGTGGCTGTTGGCGAGCATGCCGCGGGCCCGCCCGAACATATGCCGGTAGGTGGCGTAGCGGGCGTAGGGCTCGTCGTGCAGGCAGGCCAGCAGATAGCTGCGCTCGGGCGCGAGCAGCGTGCCCCAGAAGGTCGTTGGGAAGGGGTAGGGCAGGAACACAAAGCGGGCCGCCGGGTCATCACGCGAGGCCCAGATCGCCTCGTACAGCTCATCGCTGCCGAGCAGCGAGCCGAGCAGGGCCAGCTCATTGGGGGCGAAGCCGTCGAGGGGCAGGAGCAGATCGGGGCGCCCCG
>JAAXUL010001441.1 GCA_013336035.1 Chloroflexales bacterium | reverse complement strand
TCATCCGCACCGCCGACGCCGTGGGCGCCGCGGGGGTGATCATCGTCGGCCACGGCGCCGACCCGTACGACCCGGCGGCGCTGCGGGCCAGCATGGGCGCCGCGTTCGCCACGCGCCTCGCCCGCGCCTCGTGGGAGCAGCTGGCCGGCTGGAAGCGGGCAACCAGGGCCTACGTCGTCGGTACCTCAGACCAGGCGCCCACCGACTTCCAGTCGGTCGCCTGCCCCCAGCCCCTGGTGCTGCTGATGGGCAGCGAGCGCCAGGGCCTAAGCCATGACCAGCAGGCGCTCTGCGACCTGGTGGTCAGCATCCCCATGCGCGGCAAGAGCGACTCGCTCAACCTCGCCGTCGCCACCGGGGTGATGCTCTATGAGCTGCTGCGGCAGGGCCGCGCCTGAGTTGGGGCCTCCCCTGGCCCCTCTCCCTCCCTGGGAGAGGGGCGGGGGGGGTAAGGCTCACCTACTCGGGGAACACCTTCCCCGGGTTGAGCAGCCCCGCCGGGTCGAACCGCGCCTTGATGCCGAGCTGCGCGGCGATTAAGGCCTCGCCGAGGGCCTGGCGCATAAAGGGCCGCTTGAGGGTGCCGATGCCGTGCTCGCCCGAGAGCGTGCCGCCGACGGCCAGGGCCGCCGCGAAGATCGCCTCGGCGCAGGGCCAGATCCGCGCCACCTCGGCCGCGTCCTTCCCGTCGAAGAGGATATTCGGGTGCAGGTTGCCGTCGCCGGCGTGGCCGAAGACGGCGATCGGCAGCCCGTGCTCGGCCGAGACGGCCTTGATCCGGCGCACGCACGCGGCTATCTGTGGCAGGGGCACGCTGATGTCCTCGCCGAGCCGGTTTGGGCGAACGCGGGTCAGGGCGATCGAGACAGCCCGGCGGGCCTTCCAGAGGTTCGCCTCGTCGGCGGCGCTCTGGGCGACCTGCACGCGGGCCGCGCCGCCCGCGCGGGCCAGCTCGGCCAGGGCCGCCGCGTCGGACTCGACGGCCTCGGGCTCGCCGTCGGCGAGCATCAGCAGCAGCGCCCCGGCGTCGCGGGGCAGGCCAAGCCCCAGGTAGGCCTCGACGGCGGCGATGCACGAGTCGTCCATCAGCTCGAGCCCGGCCGGCACCAGCCCGGCGGCCATGATCCGCTCGACCGTCGCGCAGGCCGCCTCGAGGCTCGCGAAGATAGCCATGGTGGTGCGCTTCGCCGCCGGCAGCGGGGTCAGGCGCAGGGTCGCCTCGGTGATCAGGCCGAGGGTGCCCTCAGAGCCGACGAGGAGCTGGGCGAGGCCGTTGTCGGGCCCCTGGCCGGCCAGCCCGTCGCCCCATCTGGCCACGCTGCCGTCGGCCAGCACCGCGGTGAGGGCCAGCACGTAGTCGGAGGTGACGCCGTACTTCACGCAGCGGGGGCCGCCGGCGTTGCAGGCGATGTTGCCGCCGATGGTCGAGGCCGTCTGGCTCGAGGGGTCGGGCGGGTAGAAGAGGCCGGCGGCCTCGGCGGCCCGCTGCACATCGGCGGTGATCGCCCCCGCGCCGACGTGCGCTACCATCTGCTCGCGGTCCACCGTGACCCGATCGAGGCGGTTGAGCGCGATCAGCAGGGCGCCGGCGCTGGGCGTTGCGCCGCCCGCGAGGCCGCTGCCCGCGCCGCGGGTGACCACGGGCACGCTGCGGGCCGCCGCCACGCGCACCAGGCTCGCCACCTCTTCGGTGGAGGCGGGCAGGGCCACGGCCAGGGCGCCGCCCAGCGGCCTGGCGATCGAGGCGTCGGTCTCGTAGCAGCTAATATCCTCGGGGCGGGTCAGCAGGTAGCCCGCGCCAACGGTGGCGCGCAGCTCGGCGATGATGTCGTAGGGCGGCGCGTGATGCTGGGCTGGCGCGGCCGCCACCTCGATGCTCGGCGCCGGCCCGCCCAGGCCGAACTCGGTCGAGGGGGCGCCGCCCGCCTCGCAACACCCCAGGGCTGTCGCAGCGGCGCCGCAGCAGCGGAGCACCCCTCCCGAGATCCCTCCTGCAGCACCCGTTCCCGACGCGCCGCGCTTCGTCGGCCTGACGCC
>JAAXUL010000612.1:3753-5317 GCA_013336035.1 Chloroflexales bacterium | reverse complement strand
TCCACCGCCCGGCAGGTTGTGACCACGCAACAGCAGGTAGACCGAGATCAGCACACCGAACGGCAGGATGACCCGCGCGGCCGCGCGCAGTATCAGCGGGTTGAAAGCCGGGTCCCGTCGCGCGGGTTCGAACGAGTCGGGCACGCGCAGTCGACCGAGCAGAACGTGCACGATCAGCCCGGCGATCGCGAGCACGGTGATCTCGAACATCGTGTCGAAACCCCGGAAGTCGACGATGATCACGTTGACGGCGTTGGTGCCGCCGCCTTCGGTGTAGGACTTCTCGAGGTAATAGGGGGCAATCGACTGGAACGGCCGCGTGAGCACCGCGTAGACGATCGCCGTTACGCCGGCACCGGCGACGAGCGCGATCGCCGCGTCCACGACCTTGCGTACGTGCCCCGGCTCGGGCGGCGACTGCGCCGGAAGATAGTGCAGCACGAGCATCATCAGGATAACCGTGACCGTCTCGACCAGGAGCTGCGTCAGCGCGAGGTCGGGTGCCGACAGCAGCACGAACGTGAGGCTCACGACCAGGCCGACCGCGCCGACCATGATCAGCGCAACGAGGCGCCGCCGATATCCGGTCGCGAGGCGAGATCAAGGGTGGCACGCAGTTCACGGCGGGACCTCTGTTTGCGATGGGCGACGCCCCATTTCAGGTTACCGCCTCAGGAGGTATCAAAGTTGGAGCAGTTTACGATCCTTTCCTGCTCACACAACGAGAGACCAATGGTCAGGCGCGGTCCGTTTTCGTCAACTATACGGACCGCAGCGAGTTAGCCCTCAACGCCTGGGCCGGCGACATCGCTTTCGTCAGCGACGCGAACGTCGTTGGATCGCAGTATCGGAATCAGGATGGCTCCCCCGTGCTCTCGAGCTTCCATGATCCGTTGGTCTTCCAATCTCTTCCCGGAACGGTGCGAGCCATGGCCATCGAAGGTTCCATCACGCTCCTCCGACCGTTTAACCTGCTGCCATCGCCACGCGGCACCCTGCGCCTGCTTGCGGGCGATCGGGAGGCCGCCCAGCGCTGGGCTACTGCGCGCCCGCCCTGGGACCCCGCCGAGGCACCCTCCTACTTCCGCGAGATCGAGCTGCTCACACTGGCGCGGGTCGCCATCCTCGCCGCCGAGGACGTCGGGGCCCTGGGGCGGATGCTCGCCATGCTCGGCACGCTCCGCGAGCAGGCGCAAGCCGCCGGCCGCGGGGCGGTTGTGGTCGAGACGCTCGCCCTGGAGGCCCTGGCCCACGCCCGGCAGGGCGCCCTCGACACGGCCCACGAGCGCCTCGACGCGGCCCTCGCCATAACCGCGCCTGAGGGCTTCTTCGGCCTCTTCGCCGACCTCGGCCCGCAGATGGGCGGGCTGGTGGCCCAGAGCGCGAGGCGCAGAGCCCAGGATGACGCGGCTCAGCCCTACCTTCGCCAGCTCCTGGCCGCCTTCCCCCAGGGTGCCGACAAGGCTCGGGCCGTGGGCGACGGGTCCCCAGTCGCCCGCCCGGCGGCCGGTCGGGCGAGCGGCCCGGGCGAGGCGCTGACCGAGCGCGAGACGGAGGTGCTCCG
>JAAXUL010000612.1:0-3743 GCA_013336035.1 Chloroflexales bacterium | reverse complement strand
CCGAGATCGCCCAGCACTTCGTGGTCTCGGTGAACACGGTCAAGACCCAGCTCAAGAGCATCTACAGCAAGCTCGACACCCACAGCCGCGCCGAGCTCGTCGCCCGCGCCCGCGCCCTGGGGCTCATCCCGTAGCAGTTACGCCGCCCGCCGTGCAACGCCGACGGCCACGCCGCAGGCGCAGGCCCCGCTCAGCCTGGGGCCAGGCGACCAGCAGCCGCAGGAGGCCTCGCCCCGCGGGCAGCACCAGCACGACGAGACGGGCTCATCGGTCAGCTCAACGCCGAGCGTGGCGGCACCCCACCAGGCCCGCGTGTCGTCGCGGATGCCGCCCAGCGCGACCGAGGCATCGGCGCGAAAGGCCAGCCGGCCGACGGGCCGGAAGCCGGCCCGCGTGATCCCGGCGCCCGAGGGGCCATTCTCAGGGGCGTGGAGGATCCAGGCCCGCGTCGTCACCTCGGATCGGAGCATGGCCTGGAGCAGCCGGGGGTAGATCCCGCGCCCCTGGAACGCGGGCAGCGTGGCGAAGTCCCACAGGTAGCGCTCGTCGTGCGGCAGCGTGAAGCGCAACCCGACCTCGCCAATGCTCGCCTCCCTTGTCGCGGCCCAGCCGTAACCCACAAACTGCCCGTCGAGGGTGGCGAGGTAGGCGTGGTGACCGTCGCGCAGGCGAGCGCGGGCCTCGCGAACCGGGATGCGATTCACGGCGGCGATCTGCTCGACGTCGTCGGTGCGGTGGGCGGCGAAGCCGGGCAGGGCGGGCAGGGCGGGCAGGGCATCCGTTCGCCACCAGGTCATCAGCGCCATTGCGGGCCTCCCTCGTCCGTTGATGCGCCGGGCCTCCCCGACGCCGCTGGGAGGAGTGTAGCCCGCGCCCGGGCCTGGCGCCTCACCCGCCGCGGGTGAACGGGGGCAGCCGTCGCGGCACGGTGCCACCCGTTCCCCTATCACCCTCCGCATCACCCTCCCGGGGTGAAGCCCCGCTCGCCCCCACCACGGTATTGTGCTGCCATCGGCCGCCCCGACACCCATCAACGATGGCAGCAGGGCGGCAGGAGCAGACACACAAGCGCCGAGGAGGATGACGATGAGCATCGATACGATGACGGCCGAGGGCAAGGTGCAGGCGGGGGCGCGGCGCTGGGGTGGGTGGAAGTGGGTCGGGATCGTGGCCGGCGCCATCGCCCTGCTGCTCATCACCGCCGCCGGCCTGTGGATGTGGATGAGCTACGTGCCAGCCGACCTCGACTACGCCACGACCCGACTCTCGAACGGGGGCGCCTACCGGGTCAGCTACGAGCCGCGGCATGGGCCCATCGCCGTCAACCAGATCCACGCCTGGACCATCCACGTCGAGACCGCCGATGGCCAGCCCATTGAGGGGGCGACGATCGCCGTCGACGGCGACATGCCCCAGCACGGCCACGGCCTGCCCACCGAGCCCCAGGTCACCCAGGACCTCGGCGGCGGCGACTACCTGGTCGAGGGGCTGAAGTTCCACATGCCCGGCTGGTGGGTGGTCGACTACACCATCACCGCCGGCGGTCAGACCGACACCGTCCGCTTCAACCTCCTGCTGAACTAAGGCCAGCGTCAGGGGCGCGGCACCGCACCGCCGCGCCCCGTCTGAGAAAGGAGCGGGCACGATGAGACGCACCGCACTCGTGGTCGGCCTGGTCGTCGTCGCCGCGGCCGCCCTGGCCGTCGTCCTCTGGCCGCGCTCGCCCTGGTCGAAAGAGGAGCTGACGACGCTCAAGAGCCTGTCGCTGGCCAGCCTGCCGCCCCTCGGCCCGGACCCCTCCAACCGTGTCGCCGACGACCCGCGGGCCGCGGCCCTGGGCCAGCGCCTGTTCTTCGACAAGCGGCTCAGCGTCGACGGCACCGTCGCCTGCGCCACCTGCCACGACCCCGCGCAGCAGTTCCAGGATGGCACCCCGCTCGGCCACGGCGTCGGCACGACCAATCGGCGCACCATGCCCCTGGCGGGGGTCGCCTACAGCCCCTGGCTGTTCTGGGACGGGCGCAAGGACAGCCTGTGGTCGCAGGCGCTGGGCCCCCTCGAGAGCCCGGTGGAGCACGGCGGTACGCGCACCCAGTACGCCCGCCTGATCGCGGAGCAGTACCGCGCCGAGTACAAGGCCCTCTTCGGGCCACTGGCCGACCTCTCAGACGCCGGGCGCTTCCCCGCCGCGGCAGGGCCCGTGGCCGACCCGGCGGCGCGAGCGGCCTGGGAGCAGATGGCGCCGGAGGATCAGGAGCTGGTCAACCAGATCTTCGCCAACATGGGCAAGGCGATCGCCGCCTACGAGCGGGGGATCATGCCTGGCGAGTCCCGCTTCGACGCCTACGTCGACGCAGCGCTCCAGGGCGATAACGCGGCGATGCACGAGCTCTTCTCGCTGGACGAGACGGCCGGCCTGCGGCTGTTCATCGGCAAGGGCCAGTGTCTCAACTGTCACAACGGCCCGCTGCTGACCAACAACGACTTCCATAACACGGGCGTCCCCGCGGCCCCCGGCCTGCCCGAAGATACGGGGCGTGCGACCGGGCTGCCCCAGGCCCAGGCCGACCCCTTCAACTGCCTGGGCGCGTACAGCGACGCCGAGCCAGCCGACTGCGGCGAGCTGCGCTTCGCCAAGGTCGACGAGCACACCCAGCTGCGCCAGTTCAAGCCGCCGTCGCTCCGCAACGTGGCCGAGCGGGCGCCCTACATGCACGCCGGCCAGTTCGCCTCCCTGCGCGAGGTGCTGGAGCACTACAACCGGGCGCCCGCGTCGCCCGCGGGGCACTCCGAGCTCCAGCCGCTTAACCTCTCCGACCAGGAACTTTCTCAGCTGGAGGCCTTCCTCCACACTCTGAGCGCGCCAACCGTAGCGCCGGCGCCTGTAGAGGGCACGGCCCAGGCGACGTGTCTCGGCTGCCACCCGCAGAGGACAGCGGCCACGAGCACAGGAGCGGCGAGCGTCGGTCAGCCCTGATGGTAGCGGGCCTGGCGTCTCGTTGGGCGCCAGGCCTGTCGTGATGATCCATAGACGTGCGAGCACATACAGCAAGGCAGGCCAGCCATGAACATCAGTTCAAACCATAACGGGATCGGGTACACCATTCTGGTCGAAGGCATCCTGGGAGCTGATTGGTCGGATTGGTTCACAGGGCTGCGGGTCGCGCCCCACGGGGAACGGGAGACGATGATTACGGGCTACGTGCCTGACCAGTCGGCGCTGTTCGCGATCCTCACGCGCCTCCAGGCCCTCAATGTGGCCCTTGTATCCGTGCAGCGACTCCCGCATGCTCCGTCATTGGAGCAAAGCGATAGCGTCGTTCAAGGATAGTGGACCCGCCCAGAGACATTGGCCACCACCATCGCCGACGGTGCTCTCCTACAATCAGGAGCTCCTGACTGTTCCGCCCGCTATGAGCCCGTCGCGCAGGTCGTCCCAACGGCCCTTTGTCTGCGCTGAAGCCGGAGGCGGGAGAGCTTCCACCCCTCGCGCCAGTGTATTCAGAAAGGCCTACTCATACCGCTTGTACACGAGCCTCCGCCGAGCTGCTCCCGGTCATTGCTATGACCAGAGTAGAAAAAGTCCAGAAACAACGAGATGTGAGGCAAACCATTGTAATGCGCGCTAAGCTCGGCTAGCGGTGCTGGAGCGCATTGCTATGCGGAAGTAGAAGTTCCAGGGCTATCAAGCGATACGCGGTGCCGAAATACGCCAGAACCCTTCCTGATGCTGAAAAGCGCAT
>JAAXUL010000611.1 GCA_013336035.1 Chloroflexales bacterium | reverse complement strand
CGGGCCGGCGGCCCGGGCGCGGCGAGTATGGCAGAGGGCGAGGACGGTCGCGCTGGGCGCATAGCTGATCTCAAAGCGATCGATCAGGTAGCGCTCGCCGTCGTAGAGCGCGTGGAAGGGGATCTGATGCAGGGGGCCGTGGGGCACGACGACCAGGCGCGGCACCGGCTCGCCCGCGCCAGCCAGCTCGGCGAGGGCCGGCTCGAGGGGCGCCACCAGGGTCACGTACAGAGCGTGCAGCACGCGCTGCGCGCTCTGGGTGAGCAGGGTCAGGTGCTGAGAGATGAAGGCCGGCCCGGTGCAGAAGCGGCGCAACTGGTCGTTCAGGCGCGCAAGATCGCGCTGCACTGTGCTGAGCGTGCCGATAGCGCGCACGGGGCGCACCTGGCTGCCGACGCACACGAAGGCGATCACCTCGTCGCCGACGATATGGTAGGCCACCAGGGCGTAACCCGCCGTGAGGTGCGCGAGGCTGGGCGCGCTCACAGGCCCGGCGGTGGCGTCGTCGCGCGTGGTCGAGGCGGCCCGCAGGCGCAGCAGGCTGAGCTCGCGCTCGAGCTGCTCGGCACGGGCCCGCAGCGCGGACAGGTTGGCCCGGTGCCCGGTGTCGGGGGCGCCGCCGAGCAGCTCGAGGTAGATCGCGTTCAGGTCAGCCTGAAGGTCGGCGCCGCGCCCTGCCGGCGCCGGGTCGCCCTGGCCCAGCTGGCGCGACGCGGCCCCGCCCGCCAGCAGTTCGACCAGCGAGCGGGACTTGGCCCGCTCGGCGGTGACGAAGGCCCGCAGCGGGGCCTCGGCGTCGCTGGCGGCGAGGTGGACCTGGACAAGATCTTCGTAGGCGGCAACCTTATCGTGGAGGAACGAGGCGCGCACGGCCTCGAAGGGCAGCGTGCCCCGCAGGCCCTCGATCGTATCCACGGCAGCCTCGAGCAGCGCCCGAGCCTCCTTGGGGTGACCCTGCAGGCGGCGCAGGTGGCCGAGGCGCTGGAGCACGCGGTAGCGCAGGTGCGGCAGCCCGAGGGCATCGGCCACGGTGCTGGCGGCGCACAGGTGTGTCTCGACGGCCTCGAGGTCGGGCAGCAGCAGGTCAGCCATGCGCAGGTGCGCGTAGACGTGCTGAATGGGGAAATCGCGCCCGGCGATCATGTCCAGGGCCGCGCGGCCCGTGGCCAGCGCGGCGGCCCGTTCGTGGCGCAACGTCATCAGGTTGACCTGCTCGAGCATCACGCCCGAGAGCAAGGGCAGATTATCGGCGAAGCGAAAGAGCGCCGCCGCGTCGCAGAGGGCCGCCTCGGCCTCGTCGAGCTGGCCCATAGCCACTAATGCTGCGCCCTGGCCCCAGAGCGCGCGCGCCTGGTCGTGCGGCATGCCGGCGGCGCGCAAGAGGGTGCTGGCCTCGCTGTAGGCGGTCGCGGCCTCGGGGTAGAGGTTGAGCGCCAGGTAGGCGTCGGCCGTGTCGAGCAGCACCACCGGCGTGTCGGCCAGCGCGTCAAGCTCGGCGAAGAGCATACGGGCCTGCTCGAGGCAGGCCAGGGCCTGGCTGTATGACCCGAGGAGCAGGTGGGCGGCGCCGCTGTTCAAGAGGGCCTGGGCCCGCGGCAGGCTCATACCGGCGGCGGCGAAGATCCGCGCGGCCGCCTCGAAGGCGGCGAGGGCCGCGCCGGCTCGCCCAAGGCCAAGCAGCGCCACGCCGCGGTTGTTGCTGACCGAGCCCAGGCGCCCGGGCAGGCCCAGCGCCCGATAAGTAGCCTCGGCGTCAGCCAGGGCGTGCAGCGCCTCGTCGTAGCGGCCCATCTCCTCGTAGACTGAGCCCCAGCTCTCCTGAACCATGGCCAGCAGGCGCTGGCTGGCTTCGTGGTCGCCCGAGTCGCCCGAGCCGGCAAGGGCCCGATACACAGCCCATCCGGCGTCCAGAGCCTCCTGGTAGCGGCCCAGCTCGCGGAGCACGTGCATCAGGCCCACGTTGGTGCGCAGGGCCTCGAGGGGCTCGCCGAGAGCCTCGAACTCGCCCCGGGTCTGCGCGATCAGCGCCAGGGCTGCGTCGAACTCGGCGTTGCTGGCGTGGGCCTGGGCGATCAGGTAGTGGGCGCGCGGGCGCGCCGCAGGCGCGCCGGCCTCGTCGGCCAGATCGGCGGCGAGCGCCGCCAGCTGCCGCCCCTTTCCGGGGTCGCTCGGGACTAGCTGCTCGGCGCTGTTAAGTAGCGACTGGAGACCACGGGGGGTGCGCAGGCCTGCCGAATCCACCAGGGCCGCCCGCTCTACGGCAGATGCCGGGGCAAGCAGCCCTTCCACCAGCTCGTCGCTGAGGGCCACGCGCTCGGGGTCGACCATGATTGCTCGTCGCTACCGCTAGAACACCGCTCTGAACTCTACTCCTGCTACTCTAGCGTGACCATTGGCACGCTGATCGCAAGGCGGCCGATCTCCAGGTTGATTGTGTACTCGCCGGGAGCGACCTCCTCGAAGCTAAACTCGCCAAGCTCATCGGTGAGTGTCGCGTCGGGGCCGGCCACACCGATCAGCAGCACGCCCCAGCCAGATGGGGCGATCGCACCGTGGGGGAAGATCTGGCCGCTTATATCGATCTGCTTATCATGGGGGCGCCGGTGAATGTTGAGGGCAATATCGGCCGCGGCGCACGAGAAGATCAGCTGGCGCGGCTGCGCCGCCGGGAGGTCGGCCGCCCGCGTGCCCAGGGGCGTAGTAGGCCGCATGGCGTCGTCGAATCTAAGGGTCGCGACAACATGTTTGAGCAGATCCGACGCGCGGCGGTTTGCTGCGTAGGCCGCGAAGCGCTGCCGCAGCAGCTCGCGGGTGCTCGCGGGGGGGGCGGCGAGGGTGATCTCGCGTCGGACGCTCGTGAAGGCCCGCAGCCAGCGGGCCGTCTCGCACGCGCTCTCTTCGGCGCCGGCGAGGAGTAGCTCGATGCCTTGGGCGGCCTGGGGGGAAAGGCGGCCCTCGACCCAGTCCAGAAGGGGGGAGAATTCTAGCTGCGGTACAGACATTCTGCTACTCCTCGCATCGGCCCTAGCTGTGACGTCTTGGTGCATGAGATATATGCGCGCGGGGCGGCCAGAAATACATGGATCTGTCCTTAGCTCAGATCGCGCAGCGTGCGCCGCAGCTGCTCGAGGCAGCGGGCGCGCGTGGGGCCAATACTGCCGACCGGTATGCCGAGGCTTGCTGCCACCTCGGCGTACGATGGCTCGTGGCCCTCAAAGTAGAGGACGATCAGTAAGGTCCGGCAGCGCTCGTCCAGGCGGCTCAGGCCCGAGTGCAGCCACTCAACCAGCTCCCAGCGCTCTAGGGGCGCGTCGCTGTCGCGGTCCACCAGGGCTGCCGCGTCAATGGTCGCCAGGTCCGCGGTGCTATGGCGACGCTGGTACGCGAGGGCGCGCCAGGAGTGGCGGCGCGCTACGGTCGCCAGCCATGGGCCCAGGCGGCTATCGGCGCTCAGATTGTCGAGGGCCTGGATCAGGGCGGTGAAGGTGAGCTGTGTGATGTCGGCGGCCTCGTCGCGTGATAGGCCGTAGCTGAGCGGGATCGAGAAGACTAGTCGCTCGTAGCTCTGGAGCAGGTGCTCCCACGCATCGGCGTCGCCAGCGCGACAGCGAGCGATGAGCTCCTGGTCTGTCAGCGGAGGTGTCATTATAGGGTCACCATGGGGGCCGGTAGCTCCGTGTCACATGCTCCACCCCGTACCGGCCGCCAGGTGAATTATACCCCACTAGAATGATCGCTACCCCTTACCATGGTCCATGGCCAACTACTCCTCAAGGTCGATCCGCTCGTTGGCAACCTGACTGGACTCGACATAACGACTTGGCATCGCCAAACTACTCCAGCCCCCGGCATCGCGCAGGGCAAAGGGGTCACTCTTGCCGCGGGCGGCCCGGGTGGCCCATGTGTGGCGCAGATCATGAGGCGAGATACCCAAAATCCCGATTCGCTCGCCGAGGATAGCGACGCGCTCGCGGATCGCGCGCACCGATATGGCGCCCCACAGCTCGCCATTCTTGCGCGATCCGCGCAGCAGCGGGCCCGAGCTAGGTGCGTCGGTGGCGAGGTAGGCCTGGGCGGCGGCCAGGGTATCGCGGCTGAGCTGGTGGGTCTGACGGGTGTGGACCTTCTCGCGATAGAAGGTCAGGGTGCCACGGGCAAGGTCGATAGCGCCAACCTCGAGGCCGGCAAGCTCGCCGACACGCAGGCCCAGGTCAGCCAGCAGGCAGATCAGCAGGGCATCGCGGCGGCCCTGAGGCGTGTCGGGCTGCTCCTTCAGGGCGCGCACCTGGGCGGCGCTGAGCACATGGGCGGCGGCCTTCTTGGCGCCGACCCGGGTGGGGGTGGCGGCCCGCTGGCGCTGGGCGTCGATCGAGCGGGCCTGGCGCCCGCTGTAGCCGCGGATGGTGCGGATCAGGGCCAGAGCCTCGGCGGGGACGACGCCGGCGCCGTGAGCGAGGCCGCAGTAGCGTCGCACGGTGGCGAGGCGCACATTGATCGATCCGATCGCATAGCCCTGGGCCAGCTGCCAGCGCAGGAAGGCCGCGACCAGGCCGTGGGTGATGTTCGCCCACGCTTCCGGGTAGCGCGGCAGGCGCGCGCCAAGGGCGGGCGCAGCCTCGGGCGGGATGGCCTGGACCTCGCCGAGGAAGTGGGCGAAGAGGGCCAGGTCGGCCTCCTGGCGACGCATCGTGTCGGTGTCGAGGCGTCCACGGTATTCGTCGAAGGTGGCGGCGGCAGCCTGAAAGTCGGCGGCGGCGGCGGCGCGCGGGTCGATCTGGGGTGAGCGCTCGCTGGGGTGAGCGCTCGCTGGGGTGAGCGCTCGCTGGGGGTCACCCTGAGGGTCGCTATGGCCGGGGTTTGTGGTTATGTCAATCATTTATGGGCCTTTTTATAATAAGTACCGATTAGTAAGAGTAATCGGTACTTATTCTACCCCCGCCCACCTCCCCTGTCAAGGGCCCTCGGCTGCACGATTGCGCTCCTGGGCGGGGGGCGCCCCGCGCCAGCATGGCGCCCGCCGCCCAGCGCAGTAATCTGCTCTCTGCGCTGGTCGCCCGATAGCCGCCACGGCAATGTGCTCAGCTTCGCCGTCGCCCCGTAGCAGAGCGGCTTGACGGCGCCCCGCGAGTCCGGTATAATTTGTCCAGTAATAGTCAGCTCTGACTATTTTACCGGAGGGGGGCAACCCGCCATGCTGTCGCTCTACCTCGCCACCAAGGAGATGGCGCGCAACAAGCGCCGCTTTGTGTCGGTCTTCTCGATCGTCGCCCTGATCACGCTGCTGGTCCTGTTCACGTCCGCGCTGGGCGACGGCCTG
>JAAXUL010001440.1 GCA_013336035.1 Chloroflexales bacterium | reverse complement strand
TTTCCGGCATTGGGATGCCGCGTATAACGATGTACTGTTGCGTACACGCTGGTGGCAGATCGGCGTACAACAGAGTACGCTTTTGTACAACCTCCCCGGTCGGCACTCAGTTCATCACATAGGCTGCCCGAGAGCTTCCCAGGCGAGACGAAATACTTGACAAATATACGCCTGGTACCGGCCTCGGGGGTTTGTGTGCGACAAATGCCCAGGTTTGCACGGGTCTCGGTGCCGTGGCACCGCAGCCACCGTTTCGGCGAGCGTCGTGCGACGTGTCTTGAGGGGGGTAGCCCTCGGCAAAGACGGCGTGCGAGACGCGCACTATCACGATAGCGAGAGGTACGGTTTTGTGCGACGTTTTCTAGGATGAATAGCTCGCTGTAATAGCATTCTCTCCTTTCATTTGTCAATCATTTCTTCGTTCAAAGGGCGGAACCACCTGCGGAACGGGCCAGGGGCGGTTGCCGGAGAACTGGGTTCCGCCCCATCTGCCCCCGGTCGCTTCCGCTCCCTGTTCCGCCCTTCGCCCAGCGCGGCCATGCGCTAGACACTGGACGGAGGCGTGGGTGACACCGATTTCGGCCTCGCCAGGTTGTCAAGCATTTCTCCGCGACAAAGCTACGTTGCTGGCGGCGGTCGTGGCTGCGGGCGGCCTGGCAGCAGGAGCGTCGCCCGGCGTCGGCGTCTCCGCGCGCTCGAATGATGGATCACACGGGCGATGAATCCTTTCTTGCGGGCCTGATCGATCATCAGCGTGCCGGAGGTTATCGCGCATGCGTCTTCCGGCGACTCAGCCGCCGGTCGCTCCACCCCTGTCGGCTCAGCTCGCGCCGGCACCACGCGCCCGCGCCGCATCAGCACCGTTCGCGCATAGTGGCGCGTCCCGCCGCGCGGCATCGGCACCGCCCGCCGGCGGGTGATGATCCGCAGGTGCAGCTGGGCAGCGACGTGGGCCATGTGCCGGCGGGCGGTCACCACGCTCACCTGCGCGGCGGTCGCCAGCTGCCCGACCTCGATCACATGTCTACCCTCGGCGAGCAGCCGCTGGGCAGCGGCGCAGAGCTGCGCTTTACCAGCTCGCTCGCGGCCGCCGTTGCTCGTCGGGCTCGTGGCGGCCTCGACGATCACGGTGGGCGGCAGGCCCGGCAGGGGCAGGCTGAAGAGCAGGGTGATCTGGACATCCGGGTGATCAAAGGGCCGGCCGCGCAGCGCGCACTGGAGCAACTCGGCCTCACGTCGCTGCTCCAGCAGGGCGGCGAGGCGTGGGTCAGCGAAGGTCGGCACCTGCACCTGCCAGGCCGCGCCGGTCGCGTCCTGAAGCAGACGTGGCACCACGACAACTCGCTCGTCCAGGGGTGTCTCGTCGTCGGCGAAGAGCGCCCGGCCCTCGCGCACCACCGCGTCGAGGTTGGGGTGGTAGACCTGGGCCAGGATGACATCGTAGCCCTTGTAGGCGTTGGAGCCGCGCAGCGCGCCGTAGTGCGCGACCGCGACCGCGTCGTGGCCACGCGCCCGCAAGCCGTCCCGCAGCTCCTCCTCCCAATCCAGCGTGCAGACGACGAGGGTCTTGCGGCCAGGCCGAATGTGGCTCGCCACGTCCTCAATCCAGCGGTCGCGCCGGCGCTCAGCGGTCGCAGACGCCCGGCTCTTCAGGCTGCTCTTGGCCCAATCGCGGCCCACGACCTGGATCACCCGCGTCGCCCCGCTGATGATCGGCCGCTCGACCCGTAGCGGGGTAGTGGGAAAGAGGGCGGCGAGCACGCCGGCGTTGGCGGTGGCATCGAGGATAATCTTCGGCTGGTCGGGGCGGGCGAGCTGCTGGATCAAGTGCTCGACCCGCCCGAACAGCTCCAGCCGCCCGCCGCGGGCCTCCAGCCGGCTGGTGACGCGCCGGCCCTCCGTGCGGAGCCGCAGCTCCCTGGCGACCTGGTGGAGCAGCGTCGCGGTGTGGCTCGGCGGCAGCGCCTGGTAGTCGGCGAGCGTAGCCCCGTT
>JAAXUL010000610.1 GCA_013336035.1 Chloroflexales bacterium | reverse complement strand
CTTCCAGCCCCTCGTCCGGCGGGGCGTCGAGGATGGCGAAGCGCCCGCCGTCAGCCTCGCAGTGGTCGAGGAGCGCCCGCTGGAGGGAGCGGGCCTGACGCGCCGGGGCGAGCGCGATATCCGGCGCCACCACGAGGTCCACATCATCGCTGTCGCCCAGAGAGCGCAGCGCCCGGTCGAGCCAATCGGGCCGGGTAAGCTCGGCGCGCACGACGTAACAGCGGGCGCCGCCATTGGCGAAGAAGCCGGCCACGGCCTCGGCCAGGAAGCCCCCGGGCGTCGAGGCCCCGAAAGTTGCAGGGAAGCTGTCGCGGCGGAGCAGCTGGGTCGGCGTCTCGAAGGGGCCGGCGGTGCTGCCGCCGATCAGGGCGCAGACGCCGGTGGCCAGCCCCGCCTCTGGAGGCGGGCCGCGCTCCTCGCGATAGACGCCGGGCGATGGGTAGCGCATCATGCCGAGGGCCCCGACCACTGACTGATGCGGAAGACCACGAACTCGGCTGGCTCGACCACGGCCACCCCAACCTCGGTCACCACCAGGCCCAGCTTGCGCGAGTCATCGGTGTTGGTCGTCTCGTCGCAGCGCACGTAGAACGCCTCCTCGGGGGTCGCCCCGAAGAGGGCGCCGGAGCGCCAGACATTGGTAAGGAACGCCGAGATATTGCGGCGGATCTTGCCCCAGAGGGCCGCGTCGTTCGGCTCGAAGACCACCCACTGGGTGCCCTCGTCGATCGACTCGCGCAGGAAGAGGAAGAGCCGGCGCACATTGACGTACTTCCACTCGGCGTTCTCCTTGCCGGCCAGGGTGCGCGCGCCGAAGACGGTGATGTTGCCGCCGAACTGGCGGATCACATTGATGTCTTCGACGTTCAGGCCGGCGTGGTCGGCCTTGCCCACCAGGGTTGAGACGCCGAGGGCGCCGCGGATAACCTCGTTGGCGGGGGCCTTATGTACCCCACGGGTGGAGTCCACACGGGCGAAGACCCCGGCGATGTGGCCGCTGGGCGGGACGATCACCTGCTTGCCCGTGGGCGGGTCGAAGACCTCGATCCAGGGGAAGTAGATCGCGCCGTAGCTGCTGTCGCGCGTGGTGCCCTGGATGGTCTCCCGGGTCAGCACGTCGAGGGGCTTGCCGTCGGCCTGGGCGGGGATGCCGTCCAGGATGGCGAAACGGTCCTGTAGCTCCTCGCGCTCGCAGTGGTCGAGGATAGCGTTGTGCACGGCGGACGAGGTCGCCCCGGGGATGGCCACCAGCGCCACCTCGTCGATCTGGCGCAGGGCGTCGAGGGCGGCGATCAGGGCGGCGTCGCTGCCGGCCTGCGTATTGTTCGCGGCGCGCACGACCCAGCAGCGGGTGCCGCCGTTGTTGAAGAAGCCGTAGACCGCGTGGGCCAGCGTGTGGTTGCCGGGCTGGATGTCGCCGAAGCTGCGCGTGAAGCTCTCCCAGTTGGTGATCAGATAGGCCTTGCCCGCGTCGGCCAGGGGGTAGAAGTCGTTCGGGTCGCTCGTGCGGGTCTTGCGCGGTGAGATGTTGGCCTTGAGCCGAACCCGATCATTATCTTGCTCGAAGGCGTCGGGGTGGGACGCCGGCGTCTTGAGGGGGTTGACCCCGGGCCGGATCTGCGTGTCGACATCGTCCTTCACCAGACCGACAAAGCCCGCGGTGCTGGTGCCGGCGCCAGCGATCGGCTTCGCGCCCGACGAGACCTCCTCGACGTAGACACCCGGGGCGGCGTACTGTGGCATAGTGACGGCTCCTTTCAGACCAACTTCGCTCGGGGGCGGCAGGGTCACGCGCCTTGGGCACGCGGTGGGCCGGGCCTACTGCTTCGGCGGCTCGGCGGGTCCGCCGGCGGCCTTGCGTGTTATGAGCTCCTGCGAGCCCGAGGTCAGGCGCGGCCCGGCTGGGCCTGCCTCGGCGAGCCCGGTGCGGAACTCGCGTCCGGTGGCGATGGGCACCTCGACCGGCTCGAAGACCTCGACGGCGATGGTGACGGTGTAGTTGAGGGCCACGCGCGGGCGGGTGCGCATAGCCTGCCAGAACTCGCCGATGCTTTGCAGACTGCCCTGGTGCAGCAGGCTCGTCGGCAGCGGCTGCTTGACAATCGTCGAGCCCTGGATCAGGTCGGGCGCGATGACCGGGCGGCGCAGGAGCGCCTGGGCCACCTGGCCGAGCAGCACGTGCTCGTTGAGGGTGTCGGCGGCCCAGGCCGTGATCAGGTACGAGCAGTCGAGGCGGCGCGGGGCGCGGCGCTTGACCACGTCGCGCTCACGGCGGTCGAGCTGCCAATCGCTGTCGCGCAGCTCGACGTTTTCGCGCACATCGTAGAGGAAGAAGTTCAGGGCCGGCGGCTCGTGCTTGAAGTCGGAGTCGGGCGCCTCGAAGAAGGTGTGGCCCTTAGGGTGGTCCGGCAGGTCGCCCTCGATCAGCGTGAGCAGGGTCTGGTCCAGGTCGTTGAGCATCGGCCCCTCCCGAACTGCGCCACCGGCGCTGCGCCTCTTGCCAATCCTGGTCCTTGTACAAGAGGCAAGCCTGGATCGACATCAGGGTTCGCTGGGCGAACGCCACCGTCCACCGCCCCACATCCGAGCGGAACTGGGCGGCCCCCCCTGGCCACGCGGTCGCTTGACTGTCGGGCGCGTGGAAGTAAAGCTGGACATCAGCCAGAGCATCAGCGCCGACCCAGCCCTCCAGCTCGTCGATCACCTGGCAGAGCTGGGCGGCCGTGGTCCAGTAGTGGCCGCTCTTGTTGGTGATCCTCGTCAGTTTGCCGCCGCGCACCTGCAACTCGCCTCCTGCCGCCGCAGCCTCGCCCGCTACCAGACTCGAGTGGTGGAACTGCGAGACCTTGTGCTGGGCGGCGAAGATCTCGCCGTCCTCGGTCATCGTGAAGATGGCGAAGCCGGAGCCGGCGTAGTTCGTCGAGAGCGCCGAGGTGTCGAAGGGCGTGTTTGCGTTGCCCTGTACGATCCGCTGTGACGCCGCGTCGTACGAGAGTTGGTGCTCGGCGCGGTCGACGCTGGTCTTCAGGTAGCGCACCCTAAATGCGCGCAGCCGGTCGAGAGCGTCTGTGTTGGGCTTCGGGCCCTGCTGGTCCTTAGCCCATTGCTGCTCGGCGCGGCGCTGGGCAAGCAGCCTGTTCGGATCCTCGCCGGTGGCCATGTTCTCGATAGACCGTATGAGGTAGAGATTCCTAGCTTGCAGCTCCACAAACCGTTGAAGATCCAGGTTGCCCGCGTTAAGCGTCTGGTTTGCCACGTCTAGCAGGCCGATGATCTGGTCAAGCTTTTCCAGGGCCGTCATCGAGACAAGCTCCTCCTGGGCAAGACCTGTGGCCTTGGCCCGGCGGATGTCGTCGGCGCTCAGGCTCGCTTTCTGGAAGGTTTCGGAATGTTTGCTAACGCTCTGGTAGAGGTTGAGGACCTGCGTGGTCAGCGCGTACTTGGGTTCGGCGCTCGCCTCGGCCTGGGCAAGGAAGGTCTGGGCCTGGTCGCGAAACGGCGACTGGCCGTCGGCCTTGAGGGAGTGGCGGTACCAGCTGATGGCGCGTAGGTAGTCGCCGCCCATGGCGAAGCAGTTCGCTGCGGCCCCGGCGCATAGGGCGGCCGCTGGGTGCCGATTGAGCTGCTTCTCAGCAATGGCGTAGGCGCGCGTGAACTGCACGCCGGCCTCGAGGTGCTTCCGGGCGCCGGCCAGCCGCCTGGCGCGCTCGACCCAGCGCGCCAGCTTCCTGTGAAAGCGCTTGCGCTCATCCGACTGAAGCTCATCGGCAAACTCATCCTCATCGTCCTGCTCGCTCACCGGCTGGCCCTCAAGCCCGTCGGAGGTCGTGGTGGCGATGGGAGGTCCGTCAACGTCGGTGTAGATGGTGCCACTGCGGGCCCGGCCCTTGCCAGAGGTCGCATCGGTGGTGGAGCTATTGTTTTCGAGGTAGGGCGAGAACAGGTCGCCGCCCTGCGTGCCGGTGGAGCTATTATTTTCGAGGTAGGGCGAGAACGGGGCGCCGCCCTGTGTGCCTATGGTGGAGGTGATGGGGGGGGTGTCGACATCGGCGTAGATGGTGCCGCTGCGGGCTCGGCCCTCAGTCGTGGGGCTGACCGACGGGCCGTCGACCTCGCTCTTGTCGGTGCCGCCGAGGCCGATGAACGGATTGGCGTCGACCTCGCTCTTGTCGGTGCCGCCGAGGCCGATGAACGGATTGGCGTCGACCTCGCTCTTGTCGGTGCCGCCGAGGCCGATAAACGGGTTGCCGACCCTGGTGTTGCCCACGTTGCTCTTCGGCCTGCCCTTTCTCAAGGCTGCCGCTTTTCGCTTCGCGAGGAACGAGGGCGGAGGGGCGGAGGGGTTCCGATTGACCAGGCTGGTTGTCACCGTGCGCAGCTCTCGCTCGACTGCCGCCCAGGTCTCAGGGGGAGTGGGCAAATCTGCGAAAAGCGCACTGTCGCTTTCGGTGTCGCCTTTTGGCTGCGGCGGAGCCTGAGGCGTGAGCGATGGCGGGGCCTGGATCTTGATGCCGTAGCCGCTGGTGCCGCCCTGGGGCTGAGACGGGGCCTGGATCTTGATGCCGTAGCCGCTGGTGCCGCCCTGGGGCTGAGACGGGACCTGGGTCTTGATGCCGTAGCCGCTGGTGCCGCCCTGGGGCCCCGGAGGCGGCCCCGGAGGCAGGCCGCCGCCCTGCGGCCCGGGAGGCGGGCCACCGCCCTGCGGCCCCGGAGGCAGGCCACCGCCCTGCGGCCCCGGAGGCGGGCCACCGCCCTGCGGCCCCGGAGGCGGGCCACCGCCCTGCGGACCCGGAGGCGGGCCACCGCCCTGCGGCCCCGGAGGCGGGCCACCGCCCTGGGGGTTGGTGGTCGGGGGAAGGGGGCCTTGCACCTGAATGCCCCCTAGCAGCGTCCTGAGATTCTGGCTGGCGTGCTGCATATGGGCCTGCGTGTCGAAGTGGTTGGCGCCCGCGGCCCTGCTGGAAGTCACCTGCCCGAAGCCCAACGCACCCAGGCTCTGCGCATCGAGGTGCGTCCTGTTGATGTCCAGATGGTCCCTGCGCCCAAAATCACCGCTCATCGTGTGAATTGGCAGGTTGGCGAAGTTGGGTTGCGCCGCGAGGTCTGCCAGGCGCCTACGGGCATCAAAGCGCTGCCCAGTGAGCAGCGCGCCTACGCGCCCCTTGATCGGGCCTTGAGCATCGATCGCTGGCTCGACCACGTTCGGCATCGCGCTGTGTAGTACTAGATTTTGGCGCGAAATGCATCAGGACGCCATGAAACGATCCCGTATCTCGCTTGGTTTTAGACCGTCCTGATGCGGTGCGATTCCGCCGATGGCGTCCCTA
>JAAXUL010000609.1 GCA_013336035.1 Chloroflexales bacterium | reverse complement strand
GTAGCCATCCTCGTCGGGCATGGCAATATCCGACACCAGCACCGCCGGGCGCCACTGGCCCAGCACCGCCAGCGCTTCCCGCGCCGCCGCGCGGCGCTGGACCACCGCCCCGCAGGTGGTGAGCATCTCCGCCAGGATCTCCAGCACCTCGGGCTGATCGTCGACCAGGAGCACACGCAGCCCGCGCAGCTCGGGCGGGCAACCGGGCAGCCCCTTGCCCACGACGAGCCCCTCATCTGTGGGCGCTGGGAGCGCACCAGTAACGGTCAGCGGCAGCCGGACGGTGAAGGTCGCGCCCTGGCCCACCCCAGCGCTCGCCGCCTCGACCGTGCCGCCGTGCAGCTCGACCAGGTGGCGCACGATCGCCAGCCCCAGGCCGAGCCCGCCGTGGGCCCGCTTGCTGGTGCTGTCGGCCTGGCGGAAGCGCTCGAAGACAAACGGCAGGAACTCCGGGGGGATGCCCTGGCCATCATCGCTGACCGTGAGCACAACGTCCTGCGCGTCGCGCGTCAGCCACACCCGGATCGTGCCGCCCGCCGGGGTGAACTTGGCGGCATTGACAAGCAAGTTCCAGACCACCTGCTGCAGCCGGCCGGCATCGCCGAAGATCGATGCATCCGCAGGGTTTAGGTCGACCTCCAGGTGCAGCCCCTTCGCCACGATCGTTGGCTGTACCGTGTCGAGGGCGGCTTCGACGACGGGGATCAGGGCGATGGGCTGGGCGGCGATGCGCAGCCGGCCGCTCACAATGCGCGAGAGGTCGAGCAGGTCCTCGATCAGCTGGCCCTGGGCCTGGGCACTCTGGACCATCTTCGCCACGGTGTGGGCGACGTAGGCCTCGTCGCGCTTGCGCAGCTGGAGCATCTGGGCGTAGCCCAGGAAGGCCGTCAACGGCGTGCGCAGCTCGTGGCTGACCGTGGCCAGGAACTCGTCCTTGAGCCGGCTCGCCTCCTCGACTTCGGCGCGCGCCGCCTGCTCCTGGGCGTAGAGCTGCTGCAGCTGCGCCTCGGCGCACACCCGCTCGGTGATGTCGAGGAGATGGGTCAGGATGCAGGCCTCGCCGTTGAGGGTCAGCAGCTCCTGGGCCGCGATCACATGCCGGATCGCGCCGGAGCGATGGCGGATGCGGGTTTCGAAATCCCGGATCGACCCGCGGGATCGCAGTTGATCGACGATGGCCTGGCGGTCGCTGGCGCTGAGGTAGACGTCGAACTCCGTCGTCAGATGGCCCAGCAGCTCCTCCCGCGCATAGCCGACAATGGCGCAGTACGCCTCATTCACCTCCAGGTAGCACCCGTCGGCGAGGCGGGTGATCAGCAGGGCCGCCGGGCTGGAGCGGAAGGCCTGAGCGAAGGTCGCTTCACTCTGCCGCAACGCCTCCTCGGCCTGCTTGCGCGCGGTGATGTCGTTGCCCACCGCGAGGATGGCAGTGACGCGCCCGCTCTCGTCATAGATGGGTTTGTTGGTCCAGGCGATCCAGACCCGCCGCCCATCGCGACACACGTTCTCGTTGGTGAAGTTCACGAACCGCTCGGGGAAGGTGACGATGTCCGCGACCAGCTGGCGCAGATCGCCGCCCGTGGATTCGGTCTCGGGCACCAGCAGATTCACGGGCTGGCCGACGATCTCCTCGGGACGATAGCCAAAGAGCTGCTGGGCATACTCATTAAAGAACAGCACCGTGCCATCACACGCCCAGCGGAGGATCGCGCTGTTAGCGTTCTGGACCAGTTCACGATAGCGACGTTCACTGGAGCGCAGCGCCTCCTCGGCCCGCTTGCGTTCCGTGATGTCACGGCCCACGACCACCGAGCCGACGATCGCCCCGGCCTGGTCGCGGACGGGCGCGAAGCTGTAGCTTCCCACCCAGCGCTCGCCCGTGTCTTTGCGGCGCAGGCCATACTCGACGTTCGTGCCAACCTCGCCGCGCAGGGCGCGGGGCACCGCCCACATGTCCAGCGGGGCCAGCTCGCCCGTATCCATGAACACGTCCAGAAACTCCGGATACTCAGCCAGCGTTCGGGCACACTCGTCCTTGGTGTGGAATTTGTGGAAGGTGGCAAACGCCGTGTTGAAGTCATGAAAGTGCCCGGCGAGATCGGAGATGAACACGGCGTCGGTCATGCTCTCCAGCGCGGCGTCCAGCTTGGCCCGACTCTCCCGCAGCGCCTGCTCCGCGCGCTTGCGCTCGGTGATGTCGAAGAAAGAGGCGACAACGCCCAGCAGCGTGCCGTGCTCGTCGGCCACGGGCTGGGCATTCACCACGCGCCAGCGCAGGTCGCCATTGGCGGTCGGGACACCCAGCTCGACATCGCGCACCGGCTGCCCCGTGCGCAGCGCCACCATCGCCGGCTGCTCCTCCACCGGGAAGGGCGAGCCATCGGCGCGGATGATCCGCCCCCGTGGGTCGGTCTGAGGGTCCGCCAGCTCCTGAAGCGTCTGGCCGTGCAGGCGCTGCACAGCCTCGTTGGCTTCCTCGACCTCGCCCTGGGGGTTGAGGAAGACCACCCCTTCCGCCAGCGCATTGAAGACGGCCCGGAGCTTGGCCTCGCTGCGGCGCAGCGCGTCCTCGGCGTGCTTGCGGGCGGTGATGTCGATGAAGGTGACGACAATCTGCTGGAGTGTCTGCTGCTCGGACCGCTCGGGGAAGGCCCGCACCAGCACCCAGACCCGATCGCCCGTCACGGCGCGGTTGACACCCAGCACCAGGTCGGGGAGCGGTTGGCCGGTGGCGAGCACCCTGTTGACGGGATACTCCTCCAGGGGGAGCGGCGTGCCGTCTTCGCGCACAAAGGACCAGGCCGGGTCAGTGGCCGATCGGCCGATCAGCTGATCGGGGGACAGACCCGTCACGTGGACCGCTGCCTCATTGGCGAACACGATCCGGGTGTCGGGGGTGTGGATGAGCACTCCGGAGAAGAGGTGCTGAAGGAGCAGAGTCGGGTGGCCCGCGGGAGCAGCTAGGTTCATCATCGCAATCTCACGCATCTCATGCACCATAACCAGGCGTGCGGCCGTCATAGGTCGTGTGCTGGAGCTCGCCCTGTCACTGGCCCGCCGTCCGCAGCGTGGCCTCGAACAGTCGGTATGGCGGCGGGGTACACCGTGCGCAGCAGGGCGTGCGAGACCAGTCCGATCGCTGCGGCGCGCGTGAAGCCGTACAACTCCTCGGCCCCGCGATTCCAGGCGATGATCGGGCCGGGCAGCTCCCGCACCAGCATTAGCTCGTAGGCCTGCTCTCGCAGCTGGGCGCGCAGCTCCTGTGGGCTGCGATCCGGGAGGGTGGTGCTGGCGAGCCCCTCCTGGCGATCCTCAGCGCATCCCGGGGCTGGCGCGCGGCTGTCCTGCCGGTGGACGACGAGACTCACGTTGGCGACGTAGCCACAACGGGTCTGGGCCGGAGAGCAGCTGGCCACGAGTGGTTCCAGGGGAGCCGTCCCGGCCGCGTGCGCGGGGAGGGCGACATTCAGCACCGCCGCGGCGGCGACCACAACCTGCTGGATGATTGGTGTGAGGACGGGTGCCCAGGCCTCGGTCAATGCGTGTCCCGCGAGCTGGTCGTGCGGCGAGCCGAGGAGGGCGGACAGGGCCGCGTTGAGCTCGACGAGGTGGCCGGCCTGGTCGATGAAGGCCGAGCCCGGTGCTTCCGCCTCGCCGGGCCTGGCTGGCAGCGCGTGGGAAACGACGGACATAGGCTTTCCCGTGGGCGCAGACGGCAGGCGAGACGGGGAGAAAGCAGAGTCTCTGCGCGTTGATAAACGGGGCCGGTGGCGCCACCACCCGTGGCGGGTCACGCTGGCAGAGGGTACAGGTAGGGACGAGGCGGATCATACTATAGGCTGGGAAGCACACCATTACCAGCGGCACGAGTGCGCCCAATGACGGGTGCCGGAGCACCTGGGTGTATGCCTCAGGATAGGCACGTGGGTGCCCTGGCGCACGACACGAATCTTCACGTCGCGTGCAAGTATGACCACCGTATCGGCAACGCCAGGGCGTTGCGCTCCTCCCTCCTCCCAGAGCCAGAGCGGGACGATTCCGCGCGGCTATCGGCTCGCCCGCCACACACGGCTCCCACGAGCATGCACCTACGCCGGTGGTGGAGCACGGTGCCGTCCCCACTCCGGGGGAGATCAGCGGTCGCAGGGTCGTTCCGCTGAAGGCTATACTTGTGACCTATAACACCCACCATTCTCTGGGCATCCACCTCCCCATGCACCTCTGGCGATGCCCTTCAGGACGGCAGACCAGCGGAGACTCTGCATGAATCGCTCGCTGCCCCGGCCCCCGGTCAGCTCAGCCCTTACGCCCATGCCAATCCGCGGCCGACGCGAGCAACGCCTGGTCCGGCTGCCCCAGCTCCTGCTGGCCGTGATCGCTGGCCTGGTCGTGGCCTGCTTGCCCCGCGCCCTGGAGCCTGGTCTGCTCAACGTCCTGGGGCTGGTCCTGCTGACCTACGGCTGCCTGCACTGCGCTCGTCTTGTGCTGGCTACCCGGTTGCGGCACCGGCCAGCCAACCTTCGCGCGTGGGCCTCCGCCCCGGCCGCCCGGGAGGCGCCGCGATCACGTCCCGACCCTACCTCAGCGCACACCCCGCTGGACTTCCGCGCGCTGGCCGACCACGCCCTGGTCGGCATCTTTGTGACGACCCTTGAGGGCGAGTGGCGCTACGCCAACGCGGCCCTGGCCCAGCTGCTCGAGTACGCCTCGCCTGCGGCGCTGATGCAGCAGAACGTCAGGGAGCTGTATCAGCAGCCCGCGGCGCGGGAGGCGCTTCTGACCCGCCTCCGCCGCGGCGAGCCCGTGCGCAACGCCGAGCTGGAGCTGCGCGCCCCCAGCGGCGCCCTGCGCACGGTCCTCGCCAGTGTGACCCTGGCGGGCGACCAGCTCACCGGGATGCTGATCGATATCACCGAGCGGACGCGCGCCGAGCAGCAGGCCCACGTGACGCTCGAAACCTATCGTGTCCTGTTTGAAACCCTGCCGGTCGGTGTGACAATTACCGACCAGGAGGGCCAGATCCGCGAGACTAATCCCGCAGCCGTCGCGATCCTTCAGCTCCCGATGGCGGAGCATACCCAACGCGCGCTGACCAGCCCGGTCTGGCAGATCATCCGCCCGGATGGCTCGCCGATGCCCGTGGAGGAGTTTGCCGGGGTCCGGGCGCTGCGGGAACAGCGACGGGTGAGTGACGTCGAGATGGGGGTCATCTCGGGCGCTGGCCAGGTCAGCTGGATCAGCGTGACGGCGGCCCCGCTGCCCATCCCTGGTCAGGGGGCGGTGATTGTCTACCAGGATATCAGCGCGCACAAACAGGCCGCGCGCATC
>JAAXUL010000608.1 GCA_013336035.1 Chloroflexales bacterium | reverse complement strand
CTGCGCACACTGGGGATCGCCTTTCGCACCCTGCCGCCAGATGCACTGGCAAACCCCGCTGCGCTGAACGAGCAGATCGAGCAGCAGTTGGTGTTTCTGGGGCTGGTTGGCATGAGCGACCCGCCCCGTCCTGAGGCCAGGGCCGCCATCGCGGTAGCCAGAGGCGCCGGCATCCGCACCATCATGATCACCGGTGATCACCCCCAGACCGCAGCGGCCATTGCGCGTGAGCTCGGCATCGTCACAACGGCCGCCGCGACCACGGGCGCTGAGCTGGAGCGCCTGTCAGACGAGGAGCTGTGTGGTGTCGTGCGTGATGTGTCGGTGTATGCCCGCGTCGCCCCAGAGCATAAGCTGCGTATCGTCAAGGCGCTGCAGCAGAATGGCGCGGTGGTGGCGATGACCGGCGATGGCGTGAATGACGCGCCTGCGCTTAAAGCGGCCGATATCGGAGTCGCAATGGGCATCAGCGGCACGGATGTCTCAAAGGCGGCCGCCGATATGATCCTGACCGACGATAACTTCACCACCATCGTCGCGGCGGTGGGCGAGGGCCGCGCAATCGTTGCCAATATCCAAAAGTTCCTGCGCTTCCTCCTGTCGAGCAACATCGGCGAGGTGCTGACCATGTTCGGGGGCGTCGTGCTGGCGGACGTGCTCGGCCTGACGGCCACCGGCGACAGTGTGATCATTGCGCCGCTGCTTGCCACGCATATGCTGTGGATCAACCTGGTGACCGATGGCGCCCCCGCGCTCGCGCTCGGCCTCGACCCCGCCGACCCCGCGGTGATGCAGCAGCAGCCCCGCCCGCAGGGCAGCGGGGTGATCACGCGCGCGATGTGGCTCGGCATCGGCCTCGTCGGCGTCATCATGGCCACGGGGACGCTCCTGGTGCTCGACGCAGCCTTGCCGGGCGGCCTGATCGCCGGGACGGGCACCATGGCCTATGGCCGGACGATGGCGCTCACGACGCTGGTGCTCTTTCAGATGTTCAACGTCTTTAACGCGCGCTCTGACACGCACAGCGCCTTCTATCGGCTGTTCCACAATGCGTGGCTGTTTGGCGCCGTGGCCCTCTCGTTGGCGCTCCACGTCACGGTGCTCTACGTGCCGCTCTTGCAGCGCGCCTTCGATACCGTGCCTCTGCAAGGGCGCGACTGGCTGACCTGTGTGCTGGTTGCCAGCAGTGTGCTCTGGCTGCGCGAGCTGAGCAAGGCGGCCTGGCATCTGGGCCACCTTGCCGTAGGCGTGGGTAGCAAGCGGAGGAGCACGGTTGAAACACCATGAGCGTAGCGGGGCCGCAGGGTCTCGCCTGACGCGGTCAGGTAAACGCCGATCAGGGGCGCGGCCTTGCCCGCTGGGAGGCCCGCGCTACGCGTGCTATGCTGAGCATACCGCCCACCTCGCGCGACCTCCCCCCTGAATTACCACTGTTCCTCCGACCTCCGGGCTGTTCGTCGCGCGCTAGGCGGTACGCTTCTACTATTTGGAGGAACGTATGCACAAGTTGTTTCAGCTCACCCTGCTGGTTCTGCTCGGCCTGGCCCTCAGCGGCTGTGGGATAGTGAGCCTGAGGTCTGGCCAGCTTCGGGGCTCTGGGAACGTCACGACCGAAACGCGCCCGGTTACCGCTTTCAGCGCAATCGATGCCTCTGGCGTGGGCGAGGTCGTGATCACGCAAGGCGACGCCGACGGCCTCACAGTCACGACCGACGACAACCTGCAGGCGATCGTGCTGGGCGAAGTACGCGACGACACGCTCTACCTGGGCATCAAGGCCAGCCAGGGCTTCAGCGACGCCACCCGTGTCACGTTCACGGTAACGGTCAAGAACCTCACGGCGATCACCCTCTCCGGCGCAGGCACGGTCAGCGCACACGGTCTCAGCGGCGAGCAGTTGACTGTGAACCACGCGGGCGCGGGGAAGGTGACGGTCGATGGCACCGTGGCGGAGCAGCGCGTGACGCTCAGCGGCGCGGGCAGCTACGACGGCGCGGCCCTGATCAGCGAGCGGGCGACCGTCGATCTCAGCGGCCTCGGCAGCGTGGTCGTGAACGCGAGCGAACGGCTCGACGCCACCATCAGCGGCGCGGGCAGCATCGCGTATATCGGCAGCCCTGAGCTGCATCAGCAGGTCACCGGCGTCGGGTCGATCCGGCAGCGTGCGCCGTGAGCGCCGTCGCTCCTACCGCACCGCAGCTGCGCTCGCTGGTCCGGCGGCACGCGCTGCTGGCCTTCTTCGGACTGACCTTCGCGCTCTCCTGGAGCCTCTGGGGGCTCCAGTCCCTGCGTGCCCGCGCCGACCCGATCAGCGTCCGCTGGCTCGGCATTATTGCCGCCTATGGCCCCACACTGGCGGCCGTCGCCCTCGCCGGGCTGCTGCGCCTAGAACCGCAGCGCGTAGCGTCATCATCGCGGCGACTAGCCCGCCCGTCGCCGCGACGGGGCCGTCGTGGCGACCTTGTCGCAGCCGTCGGCGCAGCGCTGGGAGACGAGGCGCTCACACGTTTACCCTAGCGCTGGTGATGCGCGAGCGTGCGGATACGGCCCGGGCGACCCGGGTAGCGCGCTGGATGGTCGCCTGGACATTCCGCTGGATGGTTCGCGCAACCTGGCCCACGGATTGCGCAATGAGCTGCCTGAGCCCACAGCCTCGTCGCGGAGCGCGGTCATGCGGGGGCGTCGCGAAGCCAGTGCATGGCCTTCTCGGCGCTGATGAAGACACGCACGATCAGGCTACGCCTTCTCACAACGTGCTCCCAGAGCCTGGCATCGGCGACGAACTGGGGGTTACAGACGATGGCGGCCTTGCTGAGGGCGAGGACATCGGTCACCTCCTCGCCGCGATTAGGGCTCATTCTGTCCTGAACCTCGGCTAGAGTCAAGGGGAGATGGGAGGCTCAATTGCGCTATCGCTTGAGTCGTCCATCAGGGATCGTTCGATGGATCAGGAGGAGGTCACCTATTATGGAGGAACAGCCGTTCACGATACATATTCCACAAGCCGCCCTTGAAGATCTTCAGGATCGCCTTCGCCGCACCCGTTGGCCAGCCGAATGGGCAGCGGTCGGCTGGAGTCGCGGCGTGCCAGTCGACTACCTACAGGCATTGGTGGAGTACTGGCGCACCAGCTATGACTGGCGTGGTAATGAGGCGGCACTCAATCAATGGCCCCAGTTCATGACCGAGATTGACGGCCAGCCGATCCATTTCCTGCATGTTCGCTCGCCTGAGCCCGACGCCCTCCCGCTGATCATCACCCACGGCTGGCCGAGCTCGCCCGTGGAATTCCTGAAGGTGATCGCTCCCCTGAGCAACCCTCGGGCGTACGGCGGCGCGGCGAGCGACGCGTTCCATCTTGTCATCCCATCGCTCCCCGGCTATGGATTCTCGACGCCGGTCCACGGAGTGGGCTGGGGTAACCTGTTCCGTGTCGCCCAGGCCTGGGCCGAGCTCATGCGCCGCCTCGGCTATCAGCGCTACGGTGTCCAAGGTACCGACGTCGGCTCGGGTGTGGCTGGTGCGCTTGCGATGATCGCTGCCGATCGCGTGGCCGGTGTGCATCTTACGGGGACGATCGCTGCGATGCCGTTCGGGCCGCCAGTGGTGTTGGAAGGCCTCACGGGGGCTGATGCGGCGCGGGGCGAGCGCTTTAACCGCTACCAGGCGGAGGGGCTCGGCTACCTACACATGCAAGCGACCCGCCCCCAGACCCTCGCCTACGCCTTGAACGACTCGCCGGTCGGGCAGCTGGCCTGGATCGTCGAGAAGTTCCAGGAGTGGACTGACCCGAGCGCCGAGCGGCCGGAAGACGCCGTGGATCGTGATCAGCTGCTGACGAATGTCAGCCTCTACTGGTTCACTGGTACTGGCGCCTCCTCTGCCCACGCAACCTATGAGGGCATGCAGGCCTACCGGGAGATGGTCGCTCGGCAGTCGCAGGGGGCGGGCGCGCACCAGCAGGTGCCGCCGGGGCCGCCGCGAGGGGTGGCCGTTTTCGCCGCAGACACCACGATCCGCTCCCTGCTCGACCCCGGCGCCACGATCGCGCACTGGGCGGAGTATGAGCGGGGCGGCCATTTCCCAGCAATGGAGGTCCCGGATTTGCTGGTCGGGGATCTGCAGAGGTTCTTCCGCGGATTGCGCTAGCCGCGCGAAAGTGTCCTGATGACACCTCTGTTCCGCCGTTCACCGACGCTCTTTCACTCGCCGAAACCGAGCTCGTCGATCGCCCGGCCATCGCCGTGGCGCCAGTGCCCCTGGCCGTCCGTGTGCAGACTCAAGGATCGGGTCAAGCGATCGGTGGCGACGACCAGCGTGGCATCACGGAGGCGCCAGGCTTCGTCCCAGGTAAAGCGATAGGTGAGCCGGAACGGACCCTGCGCCGCGTCAACCGCGAGGACGACGCTGTCTGCCACACCGTCGGCCAGGAGCAAATGCTCCAGGCCCACGCCCTCCCGCTCCTTGTTCCACAGCGGCGTCCAGCAGATCGTTCGGCGCGCTGTATACACCATCGCGACTCCCTTCGTCCGGTCGCCCAATGCTGCGCGTCAGCTGTGGCGCTGGTGACACGGTGAGCGAGCAAGCCAGCCGGGGCGGACTCGGTCTGCATCCCTGCGACGCAGCGCTAGGCGACTGGACTGCTGAGGTTGATCCTCGCCCCCGTTTGAATATGCCAAACATCCGTTTTATCAGCTTTGAGCAGCGGGGTCGAGGCAAAGACCACGTTGCCACTCACACCCCTGACCCCTCATCGCCTTCATAGCGGCACTCGCCGGCCTGGCCCTTCATCCGTACGTAGGGTACGCAGAAGCGCGCGCCATATGCCCACGGCCCCACCAGGCCAGTCTCAGCCATCCTCGTGTCCGTCAACGGATATCACGCCAGACGAAGTGATGGGCTGGCTCCGTCACCCGGTATCGGCGAGCCTGCGGATGCTACAATGCCGCCAGCCGAGTATGGGGGAAGTACGCCAGCCATGGGTACCAGCTTTGTCGAATATCACACCAAGGGGTTCTGGCTCTCTGATAGCCTCCTCGAGGTCTGGCTCTACCTCCTCGCCCGTGTGATCGGCGACACGCTCGGCCCGGAGCCCTGGCTCAGCGAGCTCCAGCGGCACTGGGACGAGCAGTCCTGCGGGGTCGGTAACGGCTGTGTCTGGGCCGAGCTGGACTCGTTCGCGCCGACCGACGAGCACGCCGCGGACGATCTGCGGCGGGTTGGGCAGTTCTTCCTGCGCCTCCTGCGCGGCGAGCTCATCACGGACGCCGCGACGTCGCGCGGGATCGCCTTCGACGAGCAAGCAGAGGGAAAGGGTCTCTGGAGCCA
>JAAXUL010000607.1 GCA_013336035.1 Chloroflexales bacterium | reverse complement strand
CCCTCGCCTCTGCGGGGAAGGACAGCGTAGTCAGGATCTGGGATGTGGCCACGGGCGCCGAGCGCCTGGTGCTGAACGGCCACGAGCACGCCGTGCGCTCGATGGCGATCAGCCCTGACGGCAGCACCCTCGCGACGACGGGCGAGGATCTCCGGGTGTTTCTCTGGGAGCTTGCGACAGGCAGGATCAAGAACATCCTCGAAGGTCACAGCGACTTTGTGCAGAGTGTCGCATACAGCCCCAACGGTAGCCTCCTTGCCAGCGCGAGCCGGGACAACACGATCATCCTGTGGGATACCGCGACCGACAGCCAGCGCAGCGTGCTGCGCGGGCACGGGGCAGGCGTCGTGAGCGTCGCCTTCAGCCCCAACGGCGCCACCCTGGCGAGCGCGAGCGACGATAATACGGTGCGTTTGTGGGACGTCGCGAGCGGTACTCAGCGCGACCTCCTGAGCACCCCTACCAGGGGTGCCTCCTCGGTCAAGTTCAGCCCCGATGGGACGCTGCTCATGATCGGCAGCAAAGATCAGTTTGTCAGCCTGGTCGACATTGCGACAAAGCGTGAGCGCAGGCAGTTCCGCGGCAACGGCGGACGCGTGCGCGATGTGGAGTTTAGTCGCGACGGCCGGCGGGCGGCGAGCAGCGATAGCTCGGGCCAGGTTATCATTTGGGACCCCGCCACCGGCCAGGTGCTGGTTCGGATCAGAGTCGGCCGCCGCCTGCAGCCGAGGCCCTCCCGTAGGGCCAGGCAGAGCGGCTTCGATTTTGGCGCTACGGTGGCCGAAGCCGCCCCGCAGACGCTGAGTGTGGCGCAGAGCTCGGCGGCCCAGACGTCTCCCACACAGGGGCCAGGCGGGCCGATCCTGGTGATCACGACCACCTCCAATAAATTTAGCCAGTACTACGCCGAGATCCTGCGCGCCGAGGGGCTTAACGCCTTTGCCGTCGCCGACATCGGGTCGGTCACGGCGAGCACCCTGGCCTCCTATGACGTGGCGATCCTCGGCGAGATGAGCCTCAGTAGCGCCCAGGTGACGACGCTGACCGACTGGGTGAACGGGGGCGGCAATCTGATCGCGATGCGCCCCGATAAGCAGCTGGCCGGCCTGCTTGGCCTGACCGATACGGGGGTGACCCTCGCCGAGGGCTACCTTAAGGTGGACACCTCTAAGGCCCCGGGGAACGGCATTGTCGGCGAGACGATCCAGTTCCATGGCAGGGCCGACCGTTACAACTCGAACGGCGCGACTACTGTCGCCACCCTCTACACGAGCGCCACGGCCACGACGTCGAACCCCGCGGTCAGCCGGCGCGCGGTCGGCTCGGGTCAGGCGGCGGCCTTCACCTACGACCTGGCCCGCTCTATTGTCTACACCCGGCAGGGGAACCCGCTCTGGTCCGGCCAGGAGCGCGACGACTCCTCGCCGATCCGCAGCGATGACCTCTATTACGGCGCGGCCCTCAACGACCCCCAGGCCGACTGGGTCAATCTCAATAAGGTGCTGATCCCACAGGCCGACGAGCAGCAGCGCCTGCTCGCCAACCTGATCATCGATCTCAACCGTACCAAGAAGCCGCTGCCGCGCTTCTGGTACTTCCCCTTCGGCGAGAAGGCCGTGGTGCTGATGACCGGCGATGACCACGCTGGGGGCGGCACCGCCGGGCGCTTTGATCAGTTCATCCAGGCGAGCCCGTCGGGATGTAACGTCGACCGCTGGGAGTGTATCCGAGGGACCTCGTACATCTATCCGAACACGCCGCTCACCAATGCGCAGGCCTCGAGCTATAACAGCCAGGGCTTCGAGGTTGCGCTGCATGTCAACACCAACTGCGACAACTATACGGCAGCCTCGATCAGCGAGAACTATGCCTCGCAGCTCGACGATTTTGCGGCGAAGTACACGGGCGTCCCTGCCCCGGTTACTAACCGCACGCACTGTATCGCCTGGAGCGACTGGTCAAGCCAGGTCAAGACCTCGCTCGCCAATGGGATACGACTCGACACCAACTACTACTACTGGCCGCCGGTCTGGGTGCTTGATCGGCCGGGATTCTTCACCGGCAGCGGTATGGTGATGCGTTTCGCCGACACCGATGGAACGCTGCTCGACGTCTATCAGTCGGCCACGCAGATGACCGACGAGTCGGCCCAGTCGTACCCTTATACCATTAACACGTTGCTCGATAAGGCCCTTGGCTCTGAGGGGTACTACGGGATCTTCGACGTCAATGCTCACACCGATATACGGGATTCGAACGCGGCTAATGCGGTCGTTAACTCGGCGCAGTCGCGGGGCGTGCCGGTCGTCACCGCCCGGCAGGTCCTTACCTGGCTTGATGCGCGCAACGGCTCGTCGTTCGGATCGCTCGCCTGGAACGGCAGCAACCTGAGCTTCACCATCGCCGCCGCTAGCGGCGCGATGGGCCTCCAGGCCATGGTGCCGGCCAACTCGCCGAGCGGCAAGCTGACTGGCATCACCCGTGGCGGGTCCTCTGTCGCCTACACCACCCAGACAATCAAAGGCGAGAGCTACGCCTTCTTCGACGCTACAAGCGGCTCGTACACGGCCAGCTACCAGGCCGATACCGCCGCGCCCACCGTCATCCAGACCACCCCCACTAATGGGGCAACCTCGGTCGCACTGAACACCTCGGTCGTCGCGACCTTCAACGAGCCTGTCGACCCGGCAACCGTCAGCGCATCAACCTTCGAGCTGGTCGGGCCGGGCAGTGTTGTGGTGCCCGCGACGGTGACCTTCAACGCCGCTATCCAGGCGGCTACGCTCACGCCCAGCAGCCCGCTCGCTTACAGCACAGCCTACACCGCGCGCCTCCGCGGCGGCAGCTCGGGCCCGAGCATCAAGGACACATCCAACAACAGCCTGGCTACTGATTTCACCTGGTCCTTCACCACGACGGCCGCGCCCGCGTGTCCCTGTTCGATCTGGGGCGCTAGCACGGTGCCGGGGACGCCCTCCGCACCGGATCCCAACTCGGTTGAGGTTGGGGTGAAGTTCCGCTCGGCGGCGCCCGGCTATATCACCGGGGTGCGCTTCTACAAGGGCGCCCAGAACACTGGCACCCACGTCGGCACCCTCTGGTCCAGCAATGGCACTATGCTCGCCCGGGCAACCTTCACGAACGAGAGCGCCAGCGGCTGGCAGCAGGTGAGCTTCAGCACACCCGTGGCGATCACGGCCGACACCACCTACGTTGCGTCGTATCACACCGCTGGCTATTATGCCGTCGACTCTGGTGTTTTCACGAGCGGCGGCGTCACCAACGCTCCGCTGACCGCCCTGGCCTCGGGCGTCGATGGCCAGAACGGCGTCTACATCTACAGCGCGGCTAGCACCTTCCCTAACGAATCGTACAGCGACTCGAACTACTGGGTTGACGTCGTCTTCAACACCAGCGGCGGGACAACGCCGACGAACACGCCGACGAGCACGCCGACGAGCACGCCGACGAACACGCCGACGAACACGCCCATTGGGGCATCGACGAGCACGCCGACGAGCACGCCGACGAACACGCCCATCGGGGCATCGACGAGCACGCCGACGAACACGCCGACCACCACGCCAACAGCTTTGTGCCCCTGCTCGATCTGGGGCGCTAGCGCGGTGCCGGCGATCCCCTTCGCCTCAGACACCACCGGCCCGATTGAGCTTGGGGTGAAGTTCCGCTCGGCGTCGTCGGGCTATATCACCGGGGTGCGCTTCTACAAGGACGCCCAGAACACTGGCACGCACATCGGCAGCCTCTGGTCGAGCAGTGGCGCGCTGCTGGCCCAGGCGACCTTCACGAACGAGAGCGCCAGCGGCTGGCAGCAGGTGAGCTTCAGCCCGCCGGTGGCGATTGAGGCCAACACCACTTACGTCGCCTCGTATTACACCAGCGCCCTGGGCTATGCCGTCACCTTCGACGCCTTCGCGAGCAGTGGCGTCAGCAATGCTCCGCTGACCGCCCTGGCCGAGGGTGTCGATGGCTCGAACGGCGTCTACACCTACAGCGCGGCCAGCGCCTTCCCCACCGGATCGTACCGCTCCTCGAACTACTGGGTTGACGTCGTCTTCGACACCAGCGGTGGGACGACGCCGACCAACACGCCGACCAGCACGCCAACCAACACGCCGACCGGGGTGGCGACCAGCACGCCGACCAGCACGGCGACGGCGACCGGGATCGCGACGAACACGCCGACCGGGACGGCGACCAGCACGGCGACCAACACGCCGACCAGCACGGCGACGGCGACCGGGATCGCGACGAACACGCCGACCGGGACGGCGACCAGCACGGCGACCGAGACCGCGACCAGCACGGCGACCGGGACCGCGACCAGCACAGCAACCAGGACGGCGACCAGCACGCCGACCAACACGCCGACGGGGGGCTTCCCCTCGACGGGGGTGTTGGACAGCTTCACCCGGGCCAACGGGGCGATCGGCACGAGCTGGGGCGGCAGCTCCACGAGCGGCTACCAGATCGCCAGCAACCAGCTTGACGTGAACAATGGCGGCGCGATCTTCTGGAGCGGCACCCGCTTCGGGGCCAGCCAGGAGGCCTACGTCACCCTCAGCACGCTCGCTCCGGCGGCGACAGAGATTGACCTGGTCCTCAAGTCGCAGAGCAACACCAGCTGGTCGAACGGCCTCCTCGAGGTCATTTACAGCCCGGGCAGCGGCCAGGTGACGGTGGAGACCTATAGCTCGACCCAGGGCTGGGTGCTGCGCGGCGCGGCCATCCCGGTGACCTTCGCGGCGGGCGACCGCTTTGGGGCCAGCGTGAGCGCGACCGGCCAGGTGCAGGTCTACCGCAATGGCACCCTGCTGGCCACGCGCGACGCCAGCGCCTGGACCTACGCGACCTCCACCGGCTACATCGGCCTCTGGAATATTGGCGCCAGCGCGGCCTTCCTCGACGACTTCGGTGGCGGCAACCTGGGCGGAACGGGGACTACTCCCACCCCGACCAATACGCCGACGATTGGAGCGACGAGCACGCCGACCAGCACGCCGACGAATACGCCGGCGGGTGGAGCGACGAGCACGCCGACCAGCACGCCGACCAGCACGCCGACCAGCGGCACCGGCCCGATTGCCACGGGCTACCGCAGCCCGGCGGCCAACGCGGCCGTAACCAGCAGCGCGGGCGACAACAACGGCTTCCAGACCAGCCCGACCAACGCCTACGCCGACGACAGTCTCTACGCGGTCGACACCAACAGCGGCACCGGCACCAGCACCAGCTGCACCAACACCGGCAAGGACAAGCACAGCTACTACAACTACGGCTTCAGCCTGCCGACGGGCGCGACGATCAGCG
>JAAXUL010000606.1 GCA_013336035.1 Chloroflexales bacterium | reverse complement strand
GGTACAGACGGCCGATCTGGGCATCATCGGCGCGCAGCACAAGCGGGGCCGGATCTTCTGGTGCCAGGTCGCCCCAGCTCGCCGTAGCCACTACCCGATCATCCTCGATCACCTCCAGGCGGCCCGTGGGAGCGGGCAGGTAGCGCGCCAGCAGCTCGCCCAGCCTGACGGCAGAGCTTGCGGCATCGAACGGTGCGGCGACCTGTTGGGCACACTGCGCAAGCTGGGCTAGTAGCTCCCAGGCGGAGGTGGATGTCGGGACGATCGTGGTGTCCATAGATCGGTCGGGCTACTCCTGCTAACGCCGCTCTTGCAGTATCGGGGTCAGGCCTGCCAGCGAGCGACACACCCGGGGAGGTACTGTGTACCGTAAGTATAAACGGCCTGACCTCAAGTTTCCGTGGTGCCTATGTGCGCTCAGGTTAGTACGTACGCAAAAGGGGAGCGCGGCACTGTGCGACCGCGGCTCCCCTCGGTTGTCGCTTGCGTATTCGGCGTCTCACCGCACGCGGCCGTAGGCCACAGAACTTTTACGGCCCTGCTCACGGGCCTGCTGCAAAGCCCGCTGCCGGGTCTCCTCAGCGGTCTCGCTCAGCTCGCGAATATCGTAGAAGGGGCCGTCCTGACTGGTCAGCACACCGATAGAGAGCGACATCAGGGGCACCTGGCGCATGCCGCCACTGTCATCGATCGCCTCGATAAAGCCCTGCTTGCGGTGCTTGTAGTTGTAGTGGGCGCCGATCTCGTTATCGAACTGGGTGATCAGGCGATCGGCGATCGCCCGCAGGCGATCGGGCGACGAGGTGATCACAAAGTCGGGGCCAACGACCATCTGGCCGACAAAGTCCTCGCTGCTGCCGAGCTCGTTGAGCACCTCGTTGAGCAGCAGGGCGCTGAACTTGAGCACATCCTCGCTGACCACAGCACCATAGCTCTGGGTGAAGGTCTCGAAGCCGTTGATATGCAGCAAGGCCATCGCCCAGCCCTGCGACGCGAGCAGCGCGCGCATCTGGTCGTTGATCAGGTCGGCCGTGGGCAGATTAGTGACGGGGTGCAGCTGATTTTTGCGGCGGGCCTCGTCAAGCTGATTCTTGACGATCGTGTGGACCTCTTCGATATCGAAGGGCTTGATAATGTAGTACTGGGCCTGGACCTCGCCGAGGCCGCGCAGGCGGTCGGTGCGCTCACCGCGGGCGGTGAGAAAGATGATCGGGATGTGGCGAGTGCGCGGGCTGGCTCGCAGGGCCTTCCCGATATCGTAGCCCTCCATATCGGGGAGGTTGACATCGAGCAGGGCGAGGTTGGGCGGGGTCTTGCTACAGATCTCAAGGGCGACCGAGCCGCGCATGGCGGTGAAGACCTCGTAGCCCTGAGAGGTGAAGTAGATCTTGAGCAGGCTTGAGATATCGGCCTGGTCTTCAACGACCAGAATGCGCTCTTTACTCACCGGTCATTCCTCCTCACGCTAGCGGACACGCCGACGGTGGGGCGATTGTCATCGAGGGGCACGGCGGCCTCACTGGCGACCTCAGGGGCCGCGGGCCAGACGGCGGGGGCAGCTCCGTTGCGGTAGGGGTGCGCGCCGTTGGTCATGGCCGGTGGATCTTCTGCCGCGGGTTCGTCCCGGCGCGGGGGCGGGTCGTAGTAGACATTGGGCCAGTGGTAGATGATCCGCCGCGGCTCGCCCCGGCCCTCGTCCATATCGTCGAGGTCATGACCTGGGACAGTCTTGCGAATCAGGTTTTTATCATTATCGAAGATTATAACAGCATTTGACTCAATTACGCGCCCCGGGTAGACGATGAAGCCGCTGCCGACCTTTACATTGTGCCCCAGGGCCGAGCCGAGGACGGGGAGGTTCACCTCGACTAGCCGTCCGCGGTGCATTACCTTGATCGGCTCGTTCTGCAAGTTGAAGTCGGTGAAGCAGTTATTGGCCCCGATAAAGGTGTTGCGCCCCACCACTGTCATCTGCAGGGTAGAGTTCTGGGCGACCATGCTGTTCTCCATCAGCGTGGTCATGAAGAGGCCCGCGTTGAAGGGCAGGAAGCAACGGTCGCTGACGACGCTGAGCATCACCTGGCTGCCCTGCATCACATTAACGTTGCTGCCGATGATGCTGTTGGCGATCACCACGCCGGGCCCGATATAGACATTGTCGCCGATGATCGTCGGCCCGTGGATCGTGGCTGACGGGTCGATCGAGCAGTTCTTGCCGACCTTCACCAGGGCCGGCGAGGCAAGAAAGTGGTTGCGCCACATCTCCTTGAGCGGGTTCAGCCGCATCAGGATCGCCGAGGTCGAGAAGCGCAGCTTCTCCGGGAAGAGCCGCCAGTCCTCGCTCGTCCACCTGAAGATGTTGCGCAGGCGGGCCTTGCCCATCTTGACGTCCTGGGCGGCGGCCTGCGTAAAGACGCCCATCAGGACATTGGCCATAAAGACGTGGAGCCAGCTCTCGACCGAGAGGAAGGCGCGCTGGGGGATCTGGTAGGTCAGGTCGCCTTTCGAGGCCATATAGCTGGGGATGTGGTAGTACCCCATCTCGTGGCTGAGGGTGTCGATGACCAGCGGGGTCAGGTCAGAGCTGGGGCCGTCGGGGAAGTAGTAGAGATCGGCGACATGGACGGGGCCGCGCCGCTCCTCGCCGTCCTCAAGGTAGGCCACGTCCTCGCGGCGCACAATGCCCGAGCAGAGCTGCAGCGCGTGGCGCTCGATGCTGGGGTCGCCCTTGCCCAGGGGCCCGCTGGCGCGAAAGGCGATCTGACAGGGGCGCCGAGAGGCTCGGGCATGGGCGATAAAGGTATCGATCAGAGGCGCGTTGAAGTAGAGATTGTCGCGGTAGACAAGCAGCTCTCGGTCGTTGACGAAGCTTTTCTCGGCCAGCTCATCGATCGAGTCGATCTCGGTACTACCCTTACAGTAGCTTTTGAGCAGGTCGCGCTGAAGGAGCCAGAGCTGCTTATTAAGGAGGCGCAGATCACGGGCTGGCTCGGAGAAGGGGGAAATAATAGTCTGATCGCGTATAATGATCCGCTCCATTGACGGCCCCTTTCAACGACCGAGCCAGATAACTCTGTACGGCGGCCCCCTCATCCTTAATCACCCACTCGGTACTATATGCTGTAGCGATGGGGACTCACAAGCTAAGGAGATTACAGTCGCATTACGGGAAACGGGCGGGGTTTCTGTGGCGCTCGATAACGCTTATTGTACACGATCGCCAGGGGAGGCGTCAACGCTCATGGCAGGACTTCAGGGGGGTGACGGGGGGGTACAATCGGGTGCGGGCACCTGCTACGGGGCCAGCTTGCTCTTCAGGTAGGCACCGGTGTGCGAGGCGGAGAGGGCGGCGATCTGCTCGGGGGTGCCCATGCCGACGAGGCTCCCGCCGCCGCTGCCGCCCTCGGGGCCGAGGTCGATCACCCAGTCGGCGCACTTGATCACGTCGAGGTTGTGCTCGATCACCAGGACGGTGTTGCCAGTATCGACCAGGCGCTGCAGCACGCTGAGCAGGCGCTCGATGTCGGCAAAGTGCAGGCCGGTGGTCGGCTCGTCAAGGATGTAGAGGGTACGGCCAGTGGCCCGGCGCGCCAGCTCGGAGGCCAGCTTGATGCGCTGGGCCTCGCCGCCCGAGAGGGTGTTGGCCGGCTGGCCCAGCCTCACATAGCCCAGGCCCACGTCGAGCAGGGTCTGGAGCTTCTCATAGATGGCTGGGACGCGCTCGAAGAACTGCCTGCCCTCCTCGACCGTCATATCGAGCACCTCGGCGATGGTGCGGTCGCGATAGCGGATGTCGAGGGTCTCGCGGTTATAGCGGGCGCCGCCGCAGACCTCGCAGGGCACGAACAGGTCGGGGAGGAACTGCATCTCGACCTGGATGAGGCCCTCACCGCCACAGGCCTCGCAGCGGCCGCCCTTGACGTTGAAGCTGAAGCGCGAGGCGTCGTAGCCGCGGGCCCTGGCCTCGTTGGTGGCGGCGAAGAGATTGCGGATGGGGTCGAAGACCTTGGTGTAGGTGGCCGGGTTCGAGCGGGGCGTACGGCCGATCGGGCTCTGGTCGATGGCGATGATCTTGTCGAGGTGCTCGACGCCATAGATCGCGTCGTGGGCCCCGGCCCGCTCGCGGGCGCCGTGGAGCAGCTGGGCCAGCCGCGGGTAGAGGGTGTCGAGCACCAGGCTGCTCTTGCCGCTGCCGCTCACGCCGGTGACGCAGGCAAAGGTGCCGAGGGGGACGCGCACATCTATGCCCTGGAGGTTATGCTCGCGGCAGCCGCGCAGCTCGAGGCTCTTGCCGCTGCCAGAGCGACGCCCGCGGGGCAGGGCGATACGCCTGCGTCCGCTGAGGTACTGGCCGGTGAGCGAGCGGGGCTCGGCGATGACGGTGGCCAGGGGGCCGCTGGCGAGCAGCTGGCCGCCCGCGGCCCCGGCGCCGGGGCCAATATCAACCACCCAGTCAGCGCTGCGGATGGTCTCCTCGTCGTGCTCCACGACAAGCACGCTGTTGCCCAGATCGCGCAGATGCACGAGGGTCGCGAGCAGGCGGGCGTGGTCGCGAGGGTGCAGGCCGATGCTGGGCTCGTCGAGCACATAGAGCACGCCCGAGAGGCCGGCGCCGACCTGGGTGGCGAGCCTGATGCGCTGGCTCTCGCCGCCGCTGAGCGTGGTGGCCGCCCGGTCGAGCTCGAGGTAGCCGAGGCCGACATCGACCAGGAACGAGAGGCGCGAGCGCACCTCGCGCAGGATCGGCGCGGCGATCACGCGCGCGCGCGCGCTCAGGTCGTCGGGCGCCTGCGCGATAAGGTCGCCCGCCCAGGCCACCGCCTGAGCCACGGTCATACGGGCGATATCGGCGATAGTGCGGCCGACCACAGTGACGGCGCGGACCTCGGGGCGCAGGCGGGCGCCGCCGCATACCGGGCAGGTGCGGGGGGTCATGTAGGCGCCCACGGCCTCGCGCTCGGCCTCATCTTTGGTCTCGGCGAGGCGGCGGCGCAGGTTGGGGATCACGCCCTCGAAGGGGGCCTGGACCTCGCGCTCTTTGCCGCTGAGGTGGTAGCGCAGGGTGAGGACATCGCCATTGGTCCCGTAGAGGATGGCGCCAACGATCTCGGGGGGCAGGGCGCGCAACGCCGTATCCAGGGAGAAGCCCAGGTGGTCGGCGAGGGAGCCAAGGAGGTCATCGTAGTAGCGCCGGCTCGACTTTACGCCCTCGCTCCAGGGGACCACGGCGCCCTCGCGGAGCGACTTGCCGCGGTCGGGGATGACTAAGGCCGGGTCGAACTCTTGCACACTGCCGAGGCCGCCGCATGTGGGGCAGGCCCCGTGGGGGCT